>CANFIV010000221.1 GCA_947446935.1 Sphingomonadaceae bacterium
CCCTGCTGCCAGCGCCTGCCGGAACGGTTTGCGCAGAAAGGGAGAGAACATGGCGTCTTCCTTGCCGCCCGTGGTGATGTCCCACTCGCCGCCGCCGGACCAATCGCCATAGGTTTGCGGATCGGCCTTCACCGCATCGATAAACTGCGTCTTGTTGACCCCGCTCATCGAGAACATGACCGAGACCGACATCATCTCGTCCACCGGATGCTTGATCGTCGGCGCGCCGCCGCGATACGCGAGGTCGGCATCGCCGGTCGCGTCGATCACGCGGCTGGCCAGGATCGCCTCGCGCCCCGCCTTGCTTTCCACGATCACGCCCCGGATCGTCCCGCCTTCCATGATTGGCGCAACCACGAGGCGGTGGAGCATCGGAATGACGCCCGCTTCCTCGACCAGAACGTCGGCGACATGCTTGAAGGCCTCGGCGTCGAGCGCGTGGCTGATCGATTGCGGTTCGGGCAGCGCAGCGTCCATCGCGATCGCGCGGTCCTCAAACTCGCGGCCAATGCCTTCACTGTCGATGGTTTCCGGATGGCGATACCAGGCAAAACCCTCCACGCCGACTTGCGTGATGTTCCCGCCAAAGCAGCCGTAGCGCTCGACCAGTGTGGTCTTCACGCCCGCACGGGCCGATGCTAGGGCGGCGGCAAGGCCTCCGGGGCCCGAGCCGACCACGAGCACATCGGTCTCATGGATCACGTCGATGCGGCGGGCTGGTTCTTCGATCTGGCGTGTCATGACCAAGAGCATGGCGCGCGGCACCGCAAAGGGTCAATGGACCCGGCGGGTTCGCTTCCAGATTAAGCAATACTGATGCGCGGCCCCAGCGGCCATGATGCTGCCGGTCAGACCCGTCGGATACGGCTGGGATCGGCTTGGGGCATATAGACCCGGTGCCGGGTCTCGACCTTCCACTCGCCGGAGACTTGCGCAACATGGGCCTTTTGCTGCAGCGCAAGGCCGAGTGCTTCCAGAGCAAGCGGAGCATCGAGTTGCATGCCAAATGTGTGCCCGCCGAACCAGCGGACGATCCCGGCCACTTCCTGTTCGCCGGGAAGAGCAATCGCGACGCGTTCGCCTCGCACCGGTGCGGGCCCGCGTGCGCTCGCGCCGAGCCCCATCAGGGAGACATTGCGAATGACGATATCCTGAACATCACCATCCCGGTGCATTAGCCGGGCGCGGATTATGCGCGGGTGGCGCACATCGCGTACAACCTGGCCGGTAGGTGGAATGGGAGCCATGGAAGACATTTACTGGGGTACCAACCTGCGAGCTTCCTAGGGATGAACTCCCTTTGATCTCCTCCGCCGTGGACCTAAACCGGTAAACCATCCGTTATGAATATCGTCGGAAATCAGTGCGGTTGTAAATTTTTGTTAGATGCGTTGCACGATTATGACCGGCTTGGGGCACCCCGGTCGGCCTGATCTGGCTCGCCTTATCCGGCCGGGGTGCCCCGAAACTCAGGCCGCGTCGACCATCACGATCTCGCTATCCTCCAGCGCCGTCACCTGCAGCACGTCCAGATCGCGGATCGCCGCGCCGTCGCGGGCACCCACCCGCACCCCTTCGATCGAGACTGCTCCGGTGGCCGGCACAAGATAGGCCTTGCGATCCCGGCCCAGAGGATAGCTCGCACTTTCGCCTGCCTTCAGTGTGGCGCCGATAACGCGGGCATCGGTGCGGATCGGCAGGGCGTCACCGTCTCCTTCATAGCCCGAAGCGAGCGCGACGAACTGGCCCGAGCGTTCGCCCTTGGGGAAGGGGCGGGCGCCCCAGCCGGGGGCCTCACCGCTGCGGGTCGGCATAATCCAGATCTGGAAGATGCGTGTTGTAACGTCTTCCTGATTGTATTCCGAATGGCGGATGCCGGTGCCTGCGCTCATCACCTGTACGTCGCCAGCCTCGGTACGACCCTTGTTGCCCAGGCTGTCCTCATGCGTGATTGCGCCTTCGCGGACATAGGTGATGATTTCCATGTCGCGATGGGGGTGCGGCGGGAAGCCGGTGCGAGGGGCGATCGTGTCGTCGTTCCACACGCGCAGGTTGCCCCAATGCATCCGGGCGGGATCGTGATAGCCGGCAAACGAGAAGTGGTGCTTGGCATCGAGCCAGCCGTGGTTTTCGCCGCCAAGGCTGGAAAAAGGACGAAGTTCGATCATCTTGGGTCTCCTGTTGCGTGCCCGTGGCATGGCCTGGGCGCTGTGTTGAGGCCGATATAGGGGTTGCGTGCTTTCCTGTTCAGAGGGATAAATTGCTCCGGATTGTTCGAAAGATTCAAACGATGGCAAATCCCGGCACCCCGACATTCGATCAGCTCCGCATTTTTCTGACGATTGTGGACACAGGCAGTTTTGCCTCTGCCGCGCGAACGCTGGGCAGGGCGGTCTCTGTGATCAGCTACGGCGTGGCCAATCTAGAGGCGCAGCTTGGGGTCATGTTGTTTGACCGTGAAGGCACGCGCAAGCCGCAGCTGACTGTTGCGGGCCGCGCTCTGCTTGCTGAGGCCCGTGCGATTGCGCAGGGGATGGACGGGCTGCGCGCCAAAGTGAAAGGCCTGCTCGAAGGACTTGAGGCCGAGGTCGATCTTGCGGTCGACGTCATGGTACCGCCGGAACGGCTCGCTGCAGTGCTGCGCGGGTTTGCAGACGAATTCCCGACCGTGCAGCTCAAGCTTCATGTCGAGGCGCTTGGCGGGATCAGCGCGATGGTGCTAGCTGGCGCGGCGACGCTTGGCATTTCGGGGCCGCTTTCTGCCGAGGCGCCGGAATTGGACCGGATTTCCGCTGGCGCCACCGTGCTGGTGCCAGTGGCCGCACCGGACCACCCGCTGGGCCGCATGACCCATATTCCGCCGGGGGCAGGGCGGGCCTATATCCAGCTGGTGCTGTCAGATCGTTCCGGCTTCACTGCGGGCCGCGATTTCGGCGTGATCAGCCCCAAGACCTGGCGGCTCGCCGATCTCGGTGCCAAGCATGCGCTGCTGCGCGAGGGAATCGGCTGGGGGAATATGCCGTTGGGGATGATCGCCGATGATCTCGCTTCGGGTGCGCTGGTGCGTCTGGCGATGCCCGACAATCCGGGCGGGGCCTACCGCCTTGCGGTCATCTGGCGGCGCGATTGCCCGCCCGGGCCTGCCGCGCAGTGGCTGCAGGACCAGTTCGTCGATCGTGGTAAAGCCGATGCGGGCACGTTTGAGATCCCAAGCGTGTAAGGCCGCTCAGCCGGTTGCCCCCGCCGCGAAGTCACGCAGCATCTGCTTGGCGATGACCAACTGCATGATCTGCGTGGTGCCTTCATAGATGCGGTAGATGCGCGCATCGCGGAAGAAGCGCTCGGCCTCGTATTCCGCAAGGTAGCCCGCACCGCCGTGGATTTGCACGCAGCGGTCCGCCACGCGCCCACACATTTCGGAAGCGAACATCTTGAATGCGGCGGCCTCCATCAGGATCTTGCGGCCTGCGTCTGCTTTGGCAATGGCATCGCGCATCATGCATTCGGCGGCATAGATTTCGGCCTGACTATCGGCCAGCATGGCCTGGATCAGCTGGAACTGCGCGATCGGCTCGCCAAAGGCCTTGCGTTCATTGGCGTAGCGGATCGCCGTATCAAGGATCCTGCGGGCATAAGCGGTGCTCGCCGCGCCTACGGATAGCCGCCCATTGTCAAGGCTTTGCATCGCGGTGGCGAACCCGCGCCCTTCCTCGCCGCCGAGCAGGGCATTGCCGGGCACGACCACGTCTTCCAGAATGATATCGCCGATGTGGCTGCCTTGCTGGCCCATTTTTTTGTCAGATTTGCCCCGCGTGATCCCGGGCGTATCAAGCGGCACAAGAAAGGCCGAAACATGGGCGTTGCGGGGCAGGTTTTCGCGGCTGGTGCGCGCCATGATCAACCCCACTTTCGCATAGGGTGCATTGGTGATGTAGCGCTTGGTGCCGTTAAGCACATAGCCGTTGCCCGATCGCACCGCCGTGGTTGCCATTGCGGCTGAATCCGATCCTGAACCCGGCTCGGTCAGCCCGAACGCGGCGATCTCTCCAGCGGCGAGGCGTGGCAGCCATTCCGCTTTCTGCTCGGCGGTGCCCGCGTTCTTGATGGCCGAGCAGACCATGCCGAGGTTGATCGACACGATCGAGCGATAGGCCGGCATGGCATAGCTGA
>CANFIV010000222.1 GCA_947446935.1 Sphingomonadaceae bacterium
GTGGTTGCTGGTGCCCACCGCCATCTGGGGCGGCTATGTGCTCTGCGTGATGATCGCCTACCCGGCCTGATTCAGCAGCCGCCGCGCTTCATCGCAATCGCGCCCCATCTGCGCGACCAGCGCATCGAGGCCATCGAACTTCGCCTCGCCGCGCAGGAAATGGTGGAACGCCACCTCGATCTCCTGCCCATAAAGATCGCCGCTGAAATCGAAGAAGTGCGGCTCAAGCAGCTCCTTGGGCGGATCGAACGTAGGGCGAATGCCGATATTGGCCGCGCCTTTCAGCACGCGGCCATCTGGCAGCTTCCCCGTCACCGCATAGATGCCATAACGCGGCCGCAGATAGCTGCCGATATCGAGGTTCGCGGTGGGGAAATTGATCGTGCGGCCCACTTTGTCGCCATGCTGCACCGGCCCCCGGATCGCAAAAGGCCGCGTCAGCAACCGCGCCGCCGTCTTCGGATCGCCCGCGATCAGCGCATCGCGGATGCGGCTGGAGGAGACAACCTCACCCTCCAGCGTGACCGGGCCGACCGTGCGCGTCGCCAGCCCGCAAGTGGCACCCACGTCTGCCAGCACGCCCACATTGCCGCCGCGCGCCCGGCCAAACGTAAAGTCCTCACCCGTCACTACCGCCGCCGCGCCGAGCCGCTTGGACAGCAGATCGCGCACGAAGGCATCGGCGGGCATCGCCGCCATCGCGGCATCGAACCCGAACACCAGCATCGCATCCGCCCCGGCGGCCATAAACAGCGCCTCGCGCTGGTCGAGCGTGGTCAGCCGAAACGGCGGCGCATCGGGTTTGAAATGGCGCACCGGGTGCGGATCGAACGTGGCGATGATCGCAGGCCGGCCTTCCGCGCGCGCCCAGCGCACAGCCTCGCCCGCCACGGCCTGATGGCCGAGATGAAACCCATCGAAATTGCCCAGCGCGATCACCGCACCGCGCAAGGCTTCGGGCATGGGCTCGCTGGCGTAAAGCCGCATCAGGCCGCATCCCTCACGAAAGTCACGAAATCATAGGCAGGCGTGCCGTCCGCTGAATCATGCGCCGCACGCGCCGTCTCGCACCACGTCGCGGCGGGATACGCCAGCCGCGTATCCCCGGTATAGGCCCCATGCACTTCGGTCAGTTCGTAGCGGTGCGCCAGCGGCTCAAACAGCGCGAGCACTTCCGCCCCGCCGATCACCGCGACCTCGCCTTCGCCCGCCAGCGCCAGTGCTTCGGCCACATTTGCCGCCCGCTCGGCTCCCGGTGCGTTCCACTGCGCATCGCGCGTCAGCACAATGTGGCGGCGGCCAGGCAGCAGCCCCGGCAGCGAGGTGAACGTTTTGCGCCCCATGATCATCGGCTTGCCCATGGTCAGCGCTTTGAAGCGCTTGAGGTCGGCGGGCAAGCGCCACGGAAGGGCACCCTTGTCGCCAATCGAGCCATCATCGGCGCGCGCAACAATAAGCATGATCTCTTGGGCCATTCAAAGCACCAGCCGCGTCACATGGCCCATCTTGCGCCCCGGCCGCACCGCCGCCTTGCCGTATAGGTGCAAGTGGTTGGCCGGGTCAGACAGGATCGCGGGCCAGTCATGCGCCTCGTCGCCGATGAGGTTGTCCATCACCACGCCCGCCGCGCAGAGGTCGGTCGAGCCCAGCGGCAGCCCGCAAATTGCGCGCATGTGGTTCTCGAACTGCGAGGTGAGCGCGCCCTCGATGGTCCAGTGCCCCGAATTGTGCACGCGCGGGGCCATTTCGTTGAACACCGGCCCCTCGGCCGTCGCGAAGAACTCCAGGGTCAGCACACCGACATGGCGCAGCGCATCGGCGACTTGCCGCGCCAGCATGCGCGCCGCTTCGACCTGCTCGCGCACCGCATTGCCCGCAGGCACGGTCGAGCGGCTGAGTATCCCCGCCTTGTGCGCGTTCTCGGCGCTGTCCCAGAAGCGCACGTCGCCATCCGCACCGCGCACGAGGATCACCGAGAATTCCGCCGCGAATTCCACAAAGCCTTCGTAGACCAGCGGAACCCCCGGCAGACTCAGGCCTGCTGCGTCTTCGGCGTTCCTGATACGCCACTGGCCTTTGCCATCATAGCCATCGCGCCGCGTCTTCAAGATGCCCGGCGTGCCAATCTTTGCGATGGCGGCGGCCAGATCCTCGGCGCTGTCGACCGTGGCCCAAGGCGCAGGCCGCCCGCCCAGATCTTCGACAAAGCGCTTCTCCGCCGCCCGGTCCTGTGCGATTTCCAGCGACCTAGTCGCGGGATAGAGCGGCACCGCGCCCAGCGCCGCCAGCGGTCCAACCGGCACGTTTTCAAACTCGTAAGTAACCACCGCGCAGTTCGCTGCGAATCCGGCCAGCGCAGCGGCGTCATCCCACCCGGCGCATGTAAAACCGGCGCACACGTCAGCGGCAATCGAATCCGCCTCTGGCGCATAGACATGGCAGCGGTAGCCAAGGTTGGCAGCCGCAAGCGCGATCATGCGGCCCAGTTGGCCGCCGCCCAGAATGCCGATGGTCTCGCCGGGCGGGATCATGCGCTCACACCGGAAACTCAGCCACCGAAGCGGTCTGCGCGGCGCGCCACGCGATGAGCCGCTCCGAGAGCGCAGGGTCGGAAAGCGCAAGGATCGAAGCCGCCAGCAGCGCGGCATTGATCGCTCCCGCTGCGCCGATCGCCAGCGTGCCAACCGGAATGCCGCCGGGCATCTGCACGATGGAGAGCAGGCTATCCATGCCTTTGAGCGCCTTGGACTGCACCGGCACCCCCAGCACCGGCAAGTGCGTCATCGCCGCAATCATGCCCGGCAGATGCGCCGCGCCGCCCGCGCCCGCGATGATCACCTGAATACCCCCTGCCGCCGCGCCCTTGGCAAAGGCCGTCATCCGGTCCGGCGTGCGGTGCGCGGAGACGATGCGGCACTCATGCGGCACGCCCAGTTTTTCAAGCACAGTTGCGCCATTCTGCATGGTTTCCCAATCAGATTGGCTGCCCATGACGATAGCGACCTTTGGCCCGACCTTCGGTGCCTCACTCATCCCTTGCATCCCTTCTTGGCCGGTCCGCCTCAGCGCTCCGAAAGGTAGTAGCGCTCGATTTCCGCGAGATCGTCGTCCAGTTCATAGACGATCGGCTGCCCGGTAGGAATTTCGAGTCCTGTGATATCGGCATCCGAAATACCCGAAAGGTGCTTCACCAGCGCGCGCAGCGAATTGCCGTGTGCGGAAACGAGCACGGTGTGGCCCGCGCGCAGCGCCGGTGCGATCTTCTCATCCCAGCATGGCAGAACGCGCGCGATCGTGTCCTTCAGGCTTTCGGTATTTGGCACTGCGATCCCGGCATAACGCGGATCGCTGGCCAGATCGAATTCGCTGCCCGCTTCCAGCGGCGGCGGCGGGATATCGAAACTGCGGCGCCAGATCTTCACCTGATCGTCGCCGTGCTTCGCCGCGGTCTCAGCCTTGTCGAGCCCGGTGAGCCCGCCATAGTGCCGCTCGTTGAGCCGCCAGTCCTTGTCCTCGGGCACCCAAAGCCGCCCAGCCGCTTCCAGCGCCAAATGCAGCGTCTTGATCGCGCGTGTCTGCAGTGAAGTGAACGCCGTTGTTGGCAGCATGCCCTTGGCCTTGAGCAGTTCACCCGCGGCAAATGCCTCGCCAGCGCCCTTCTCGGTAACGTCCACGTCCCACCAGCCGGTGAAACGGTTTTCGAGATTCCATTGCGATTGGCCGTGGCGGATTAGGATCAGGCGGGGCATCGGGGTCCTGCTGCTGCGTTTGGTAAGGGCGCGGACCTAGCGCCCGCCCACAATTTTGGAAAGGGGCGCTTTGGAAAGAGCAGTGCTCACGATTGCGCGAATGGCTCATCCTTTTCCGCCTCCGCCTCCGCACCCAGAGCGCGGGCCTGCGCCTTGCGCAGCCGGAGGTTCTCGCGGAGCCGCTGTGCAAGGCGCTCTTCGCGTGTCGGCGCGGGCTTGTTGGTTTGCGGAATGGTTCGCTCGGTCATGGGTGCCGTATGTGCCGCGCAGGGACATGCGGGGCAAGGCTTACCAGACAAACCCCGTCCTTGACAAAGCAGGCCCTCGCCGCCAAAGCGCGCCCCTGCCCGCCCCGGCTTTGCCGTGCGCGGGAGCAAGACCCGGATCGGGCGGAAATGGTGTGCTGCTGTA
>CANFIV010000223.1 GCA_947446935.1 Sphingomonadaceae bacterium
AGGAAGGTCGCCATCAAGCAAGGTGCTCAGCAGGGCGATGCGTTCTGCTTCGGAGAGGGAGAGATAATCCACGCAGAGCCGGGATTTAGCGAGGATGTCATGCAGGCAATGCCCGTGGACCCTGGAATTCTGCCGCAGATCGATGGTAAATAGATGAAAGCCGGCGAGCCGCAAGGTTGCGCGAATTTCGGCCAGCCGCCCGTTGGCGAGCGCCTTGGCGCCAGCTGCGTCCATCGCTTCGGCCAGCGCATCAAGATCCCCCCCGAACCCGTCTGCGTCCGGATAGCCTTCCGGGTCACCTGTCTCGGTCGCGTCTAGCCGCGTGCGCATATGCCTGATCACCCGCCGCAGAGGCTCGCCATCATGCCGCAGAGAGGTGCCACACGGCAAAGTATTGGCAAGGCGTTCGAGTGCGGGACTCGACGAGAGATAGCGATCTGAAATCGGAAGCTCTGAAAATAGCGCATCGAGCGCGGTGCGGTAGTAGGTGAAGAGGGCCTTTTGCTGCGTAGTGACAGCATGGTCGAAGACGTCGCGCGTAACGAAAGGATTCCCGTCGCGGTCGCCGCCGATCCAGGTCCCAAGCGTGAACAAGGGTGCAGGACGCTCGGTCTCCGCGGCGAAATGTCGGTCGATGCCGGACTGCACGTTGACCATCGCCGGAACAATCGACCGCATTGCCACCGAAACTCCGTTGGCGATTTCGTCCTGGACACGGAGCTTCTCGCGGCGCGACAGTTCGGTCAGCCACAGGGTCAGGATTTCGCGCCGTATGGCATCGCGGTCGCGTATCGCACCATCCGAAGCCAGCAGGCCAGCGATCCTCCCTTCGATGTCAATGACGGACTGACGGCGGATTTCAGTCGGGTGAGCGGTGAGCACAATGCCAGCGGACAGTTGTCTACGGACTTGAGGCGGGATCGTCTCCAGCGCATCTAAAAGCGTTGTCCGCGCAGCCCTGGCATCACCTCGGATCACGCTTTCAGCGATATTGGCCAAGTGCAGGGACAGGGTGAAGGCGCGCAGAACCTTTTCCAGATCCCCGGCCTCTCGCCCGGAGAGAAGTCCATTCAGTTCCTCACGCAGTTCGCAAACGCCACTGCGCTGGAAACCAATTGCGCGGCGTCGGAGCGTCTCGACCAAAGCGAAGAGCGCCGAGCCCTCCTGCTCGCAGATGACGGCGCCAAGTATTCCCTGCAGTTCAGCGACCGTCCGCTGCAGAATATCTTCATTTGCCAAGGTCGAGACGTTGGCGGATAGCTTCGTTCCGGACAGGGACGGGCGCGATAAAGTCGGCATGAGATCCTCGCGGGCAGAGAGCGCCATCGCTTCGCAGACCCTGCGTTTCGGGCTACAGCGGGCGCCAGTCGGGTAAGGTGGTTATGGTAAGGTCGGGTAGGCGCAGAGATGCAGAAATCGTCCCGCATCTCCGGTGGCGCGCCTGGTAAGCAGTCCGAAGCAATTAAGTCCCGGAAAGGCCGGCATCCGCGTTTGCCTTGATGACATCTGCCAAGCGCTCGGCCAGCATCATGGTCGGCAGGTTAGTATTGGCGCGCGGGATGGATGGCATGATCGAGGAGTCACACACCCTCAGGCCATCAAGTCCCAGGACCCGCCCGCCTCCGTCTGTGACCGCCATCGGGTCATCTGGGGCGCCCATGCGGCAGGTACCTGACGCGTGCCATACCCCTGACACGGAGTTTCCGATGAACTCTTCCAGACCCCTGTCGTCGGCGAGCAGTTTCCGCAGGCTTATGCCCATGGTGACGACAGTATGGATCAACAGGTTGCGCAGCGGTCCTGCCCAGTCGAGCATCTTTGAGAAAAGCCGCAATTGGAAGGCGTTCCATGGGCCTGGTGCAGATACGCGCTTTACCCGTTCGGAATAGCTGGTCGGGAAGACCGGGCCACATACCTGCTTCAGATCGGGATTCGAGAGTATCTTAGCGGCCAGCCGAAAGCCCTCCTTCAGGCGTTCCATATCTCGCGGATCCGAAAGCAGACGAAAATCGACCTCAGGTTCCACTCTCGGGTCTGCGCTACGCAGACGGACTTCGCCGCGCGAAAATGCTTTGTTGACCCAAACGAGAATTGTGCCAAGTCTCTGGCCAATGCCGTGCCAGGCGGTCCGTCCCAGGATGGCGCAGTGCATGTCGCCCGCCTCAGCGTCGGAAATCGACGAGGTGTAGCGCAACAGCGCCTGATCATGATGCTCCTCGAGATCTTGCATCCGAAGGGCCGGAGGAAGGTAGGTCGAGACGGCGATAAGCGGGTGTTCCATCAGGTTCTTGCCGACGCCAGCCAGATCATGACGGGAACAGATACCAAGCGATTGCAATTCTTCCGCAGGTCCGATCCCGCTTCTCAACAGCAGCGCGCAGGAATGAATGCCTCCCATGGTCACCAATGTTTCGCCTGCCGGGATGGGACAGGGATCTTCACCATCGCGGGCCACCACGGCGCCCGTCACGCGCTTGCCGTCGAACGTCAGTTTCAGGGCATGCGTCCCGGTCTGAATTGTCAGGTTCGAGCGGGCACGAACCTCATCGGTCAGATAGCCGACCGAGGCCGGGACTCGGTGGCCGTCGTCGCTGACAGTGATGCATGCGGGAAAAACGCCATCCTCCCACAGACCGTTCTGGTCATCACGAGCCGGGTAGCCCTGAGCCACGAGTGTCCGCTTGACCGCCTGCACGAAGCGAGAGACTTTGTTGGCCGGCAATCGGCGGACGGGAATAGGGCCGTCCTTACCATGATATTCGTTGTCAAAATCAACGTCCCGCTCAAGCTTGCGAAAATAGCGCAAGGCGGTCTCGCCGTCCCAACCCTCCGCTCCGATGCGGCCCCATTCATCGTAATCATCTAGCGCGCCGCGGTTGGCGACCATGGCATTGATCGCTGAACCGCCACCCAGAACCCGTCCCTGCTCATACAGGCGAGGGGCCTGCTTTCCCTTTGTATTGGGAGCGCCGCTTATGCGAGCCTCGAGGGTGGGCCAGATATTCGCGCGGTCAAGATAGGCCAGGCCGGGATAACGGGCACGGATATCTTTGGGCATGGAATCCCGCGTGATGTCGCGACCGGCTTCGATCAAAAGAACGGTCTTCGACGGATCCTCAGAGAGGCGCGCGGCGAGCACACAGCCCGCCGAGCCCCCACCCAGGATCAGATAGTCAACCGCCTGGATGTTTCGTGTCATCAGTCGTTCGCTCCCCACCGTTGCGGGTAGCCGGGCATCGACTCGCAGCCGCATGTGGCGAAATGCAGCGGCGGCAGTTGCGGATCGATGAACGCGTCACGCTCGGCCTCGGTGATGACCGGCTGCGGCAGAATCCATTCCGGGGCGGGAACGGGTTCGCCCTTCAGTACCTTCAGCGCGGCCTGCACAGCGGTACGCCACTGGAACGCGGGATAGGTGGGGGCGATTCCCTTGAAGCCATCATCCTTCCAAGCCTGGAGATAGTCCTGTTCATCCTCGCCGGTGATGACCGGATAAGGAAGGCCCATATCTTGGAAAGCCTCCGCCACAGCGACAGACACCACGCCAAGATCGACCCAGACCGCATCGATATGTCCGGTGCGGCTGAGATAGTCGACAACTGTCGCCTTGGCCTTCGCCCTGTCGCCGCCGACAAACTCGTTGCCGATCACCTTGACGTCGGCTTCGGCAAACACCTTTTCTGCGGCTGCCCAACGGGTTTCAAAGATGTCGAGGCCGGGCGCGGTGCGAAGGACCAGTACGTTGCCGCCCTTCGGCACATTGGCGACCACATAATCGGCCGCAGCTTTGCCCCAGGCATAGCCGCCGATCGAGCGCACGGCGGTCACCGGGCAACTGGTGTTTACCGAGCGGTCGAAGGTGATGACCGGCAGCTGCTTGCAGGCCTCTTCGACCACGGGGGTCAGCGCCGCCGACGTATTCGGCGAGACGATCAGCACATCGCACGAACCGCTGTTGAGGAACGAGCGGATGTCCGAGATCTGCTTGTCGTCATTTCCCTGTGCATCGGCATAGTCGAAGCTGGCGATCTCGTTCGGGTGCAGGTCGACTTCGGCCTTCATCGTGGTCCAGCCGGTCACGCGCCAGGCGTTGCTGACGCTGGCATTCGAAAAGCAGACCCGGTACGGACCGGGCTTTGCATGGGCCGAGGTATCGGCCA
>CANFIV010000224.1 GCA_947446935.1 Sphingomonadaceae bacterium
GTCGTCGAGGAAAGTAATGCCGAGCCCGAGCTGGCCGGCAAGCTCGGCGGTCATTTCCAGTGGCTTGCGGTGCGATGGGTGCATCCCGCCAACGATGTTGCCGGTCGGCTTGTAATCGCACTCAATCCGGTGGCGCGCAATCAGCGCCTCGGCGTTGCGGACCGCGCGTTCGGCAAACCCGGCCAGTTCGACAGCGCGGGTCTTGCCGAAATACTTGACCAAGGTCGGGAAATCCTTGCCGATGGTCGGGGTGAGATGCCCGGCATTGCGTCCGCTGGCACCCATCCCGCAATAGTCGCCCTCGACCAGGGCGACATCGACCCCGCGTTCGCGCAAATCCAGCGCGGTGGAGAGGCCGGTGAAGCCCCCGCCAACAATCACGACATCGGCGCGGGTATCGCCCTTGAGAGGTGGCTGGAGATCGGCCGGAGTGGTGACCCACGGGCTGACTTCATGAAACTCCCGAGTGGCCATGGCGTACTCCAAAACCCGATATATATTGGGTTTATTGCGGGCCACTGGCAGGGTGTCAAGGTTTCAGAACCGCACACTTTCGTGGCGCTGCGCGCTGGCAGCGGAACGGTTTCAAAAGATTGGGAAGGTGCGGCGCGGCATTGTGCCGGCAGGAATGGTCGGGGAGACAAGATTCGAACTTGCGACCCTCTGCTCCCAAAGCAGATGCGCTACCAGGCTGCGCTACTCCCCGACTTGTCGCTGCCCTAAAGCAAGCGGGCGGGCCGGGGCAAGGCGCAATCGCGATCGAAGTGTAGACAGTCTGATCAAATCAGTCTGATCGGGTCTGGCAGCGCGATTGAACTTGCGTCCGACGGGGGCAAAGTGGCGGCCTGCTTCGGACCGGAAACGACTATGGCGGATTTCCTTAAACGTCTGCGCTGCCTGCTCGGGCAGCATTCGCTCGCTCGGCGCAAGGTCCAATATGAAGTTCACCTCAAGACTGGCCCCTGCAAATATTGCGGCATTTCGCTCGAAAAGCCGCCGATGGGCGCTGGCTGTCCAGACGTGATCCTTAGGCGCTGATCCCGCTCCCTGTTGACCTTCGCGCGGCACGTGCCCAAGTCGGCGTGTCAGAATAGATCCAAACCGCCGACAGGAGCGACCATGACCAGCTGGACTTCCACCGATCCCATGACCGGCGCCGTGGTGTGGCAGGGCGAAGATGCGAATGTCGATGCGGCAGTCATGGCGGCGCGCGCGGCGCAGCCGGCCTGGGCCTTGCGCCCGCTGGCCGAACGCATTGCGATCGCGCAGCGCTTTGCCGAAGTCGTGGCCGCAAATGCCGAGGATTTTGCGGGCGTGATTGCACGCGAGACCGGCAAGCCCCTTTGGGAAGCGCGCACCGAGGTCGGCACGGTGGCCGCCAAAGTCGGGATCTCGATCACCGCGCAGGCCGAGCGCGCGGGCGAACGGCATTCGGAAGCGGGCGGGATCGGGCAAGCGTTGCGCCACAAGCCGCACGGCGTGTTGGCCGTGCTGGGGCCCTATAACTTTCCCGCCCATCTGCCCAACGGCCACATCGTGCCCGCGCTGCTGGCGGGCAATGCGGTGGTGTTCAAGCCTTCGGAGCTGACCCCTGCTTCGGGCGCGTTCATGGCAGGCCTGTGGCGCGAGGCGGGGCTGCCCGAGGGGCTCCTCGTGCTGGCGCAGGGCCGGGCCGATACCGGCCGGGCGTTGGCTGCGCATCCGGGGCTTGATGGGCTGCTGTTCACCGGCTCGTCCAACACGGGCCTCGCTCTGCATCAGGCTTTCGCGGCGCGGCCCGATCGCATTCTCGCGATCGAGACAGGCGGCAACAACCCGCTGATTGCATGGGATGTCGCTGCGGAAGATGTGCCGGCTGCGGCCTCGCTGATCATCCAGTCTGCGTTCCTTTCGGCGGGCCAGCGCTGCACTTGCGCGCGGCGGCTCATCGTGGGGCCGGGCAGCGAGCCGCTGATCGCGGCGGTTGTCGCCATGGCCGACCGGATCATTGCGGGCGGACCGTTCGATGATCCCGCGCCGTTCATGGGACCGGTGGTCGATATGAATGCGGCGGCGCGGGTCGAGGCGGCATGGGCGGCGCTGGTCGCGCAGGGCGGCACCGTGATCCGTCCGCTCACGCGGCTGAAGGAAGGCACCCCGCTGCTGTCACCCGCGATTATCGACGTGACCGGCCTTGCCGTGCCCGATGAGGAAATCTTCGGGCCAGTCCTCCAGATCATCCGTGTCGCCGATTTTGAAGCGGCACTGGCAGCGGCCAACGCCACGCGCTTTGGCCTCGCCGCGAGCCTGATCGGTGGCGACGCGGCGCTGTACGAGCACTTCTGGGCCGCCTCGCGCGCAGGGGTGGTCAACTGGAACCGCCCGACCAACGGCGCGTCTTCGGCGGCGCCCTTCGGCGGCGTCGGCGTTTCGGGCAACCATCGGCCGAGTGCCTACTACGCGGCGGACTACTGTGCGTGGCCGGTCGCGAGCCTCGAAAGCGCGGGGATTGCGGCGGCGGCGCTGACGGGCTTGAAGCCCTAACGGGACTGAGCCCTGAGAAGGAACGTGGTGGGCCCGGCAGGATTCGAACCCGCGACCTAGCCGTTATGAGCGGCCAGCTCTAACCGCTGAGCTACAGGCCCACGAGGTCTTGGCGTTAGTGCGCAGATGCCGTGTTGGCAAGCCGGGCTCAGATCTGCGCTGCGGCCATGATATCGCGCACGCTTGCCGGATTGATCTGGCGCTTCTTGAGATAGGCGAAGACCGCGCGCCACCAGTCGTAGAGCTGATCGAGTTCGTTCTCGTCGCGCACATAAGGCGTGTGACCGGGGCGCAGCGACGGGCTGTGGAACGAGAACACCAGGATCGGCAGGCCATCGTCTATCGCGATATCGATTCCCTTGATCGCCTCTTCGATGCTCACGCCCTCCGGTGTCAGAGGAATACGTTCGAGCAGCGCCACGCGGGCAAGCAGGCCGCGCAGCTGCGGCACCCGCCACAGGAGCGGATAGAGCAAGGGCCCCTGCTTGCGCAGCATGCCCCAAAACACCGTGGTGAGCGGCAGTTCCATGAGGCCGCCGCGTCTGTCGACCCACCATGGCACGACCGGATGATCGCGAAAATTGGGCCCGCCGGTCGAGCTGTAATCGAAGCGCGCGCGCACCGAGGTGTCGATCGCCAGCGCTGCATTCGACAGCATCTGCGCGCTGGCCGGCCCCACACCGTAGCGCCCGGCGCGGTAGATCATTGGTGCCGCGCCGAACGCGGCTTCAATCGTATCACGCAGCTTGCGAAATTTGGCCACTTCCAGTTGGGGCGGAAGATTGCCGGCGTAGCTGTTGTGGACGTTGACCTCTTCGTCATGCGGCGGGCTTACCCAAGGGTGGAGTTGCACGCCCACTTCGGCCCGGCCTGCGGCCACGGCTTCGCCCAGCGCCTCGACCACACCCGGATCGGTCGCCACCGGATAATCGATCAAATAGATCGGCGCTATGCCCAGCCCCTCGCAGAACTGCGGGACTTTCGCGATCCGCGGGACGTGGCTTAGGCCGTGGGTCGTGCGGTCGAACGGTTTGGACCAGTCGAACTCTTCTTCGGTATCGACCGTTACGATGAAGCGCTGCCCGAATTCGGGGGAAAAGCGGACATAGTCTGCCTCGCCCGGCAGATCGAGAATGTTTGGCAGTGCCACGCCCCGTCTATCCCCGATCGGATTCTATCCCGCCTGACCGGCGGGCCCCCCTGTTTGGCTAAGTGTCTGCTGGGCGGCGGTCAAGAGCGGGAGCGCTATGTCAAGCTGTGCGCCGCTGCGTGTCAGAACGCCTCCCGCAGCGCCTATCTCGGCAGCCGCCAGCCGCAGCGCAAAACCGCCGCCGAGCATGGCGCCCCCGCCGCCGACCCCGCCCGCCGTGGCATCGGGTGCGAGCAAAGCGGCATCGTCACGCATGGCCAGTGCTGCCGGCAAGGGAAGCACGAGGAGGGCTTGCCCCGCCTTGGTGCCCAACGACAGCGTCAGCCGTTCACCCGGCGCGGATGATCCGGCGACCAGCGAGAGCAGGCGCCACAGTGTCCGTTCGAGCTCCACCGGCTCCATCGATACAGGCACAGCGCTTTCGGGCAGGTCGCAGCTAAGCTGAACCTCGCGAGGGCCAAGTATCGGTTCGAGCTGCCGCAC
>CANFIV010000225.1 GCA_947446935.1 Sphingomonadaceae bacterium
CTGACGAGCGTGTAGCGCAGGACCGGTCCGGCGGCGGCCTGTTCGATCTGCAGGGTGCCGCTGTCGAATACCGACAACTTGTCTTGCGCTAGCTGGTTCGTCTTTGTGAAAGCCAGAGTGTCACCCGCGCGCTCGCGGACCGTTCCGGGCTGCTCGAGCAACGGATCGAGCCTGGCAAACGCGTCATCGCCCGATTGCCCCGGCGCGAGTGGAACGGTGCCTCTGATATGCCAAATCCAGTCGATGAAGCGCAGGTTTCCGGCCTTTCGTGTTGCGGCGGCGGTTGTGAAGGTGCGGGAGGGTGCGGGCCGGGCAGCGTCTAGCGTAGGCACCCTTTATTCCGCCGGGATCGCGGTGGTGTCGCTGAAGAAGGGCTCGCGCGATCCGCGTTCCTTATAGGCTTTCCAGCCTTCGGTGAAGGGATAGAGCATTTGCTCCCGGATCGCCATGCGGCGGCCGCCCTCCATTCCGAGCAGTTCTGCTTCGCCATCGATGCAGGTGCCGAACAGGCGGTCGATGATGATGAAGGTGTTGGCATAATTGCTGCGGGTCGCTTCGAAGTCTTGCGAGTGGTGCAGGCTGTGATGCTCGGTCGTGTTGAAGATATAGCGCCACCAGCGCGGGCTGTTGAAGCGAACATTGATGTGCTGATAGGCGCCAACCGACATGCCGATCGCGCCCGCAAGCAGAAACGCGCGTGGCAGGAAATCGAATAGCCCGCCGATCCCGAGCCCGATCAGGAACAGTTCGACCGGATTTCCGACTGCGCCTTTGTAGACGTTGAGTTGGGTGATGTAGTGATGGACCGAATGCGGCAGCCACAGCGGGTACCAGTTGTGCATGCCGCGGTGCATCCAGTATTGTCCGAAATCGAAGATAAAAATGATCGCGATCGCTTGGACGAGCAGGGGCAGGCTGGTGAACCAGGCAAATTTTTCGAGATGCATCCCCTTCTGGATCGCCTCGATCGCCGCATCGCTGCCAATGTAGTTATCGGCAAGCCTGACCAGCGTATACGAGACGCCGACGTAGAAGAGATCCGTCGCCAGTTCTTTCCACGTTATCCGCCAACTTTCATGCCGCGGGCTCACAAGTTCGAGGATCACCAGAAACAGGTGGAAGCCGATGCCGATACCGATGGCGGTTGAGGCCTTGGCAATCGAATTCGGTGCATAATACCAGAACGCGACCATCCCGAAGAGCACGACGGGCTGAAACCAGGTGAAGAAAAAGCGCTTGAACGCACCGCCTTCTACCTTGGGAATATTTTCCCAGCCTATCGTGACGGGCGACTGAGTTCCGACAATGCGCTTGCCGACGCGAATTCCGTCCATCCCTAGTCCCCATGATGCGGTGCAACGAGGAGAGGATGGCAAATTTCTGACGGTCGTCAAGCCGGGATTTTCGGGGTCTTTGGGGCATTTTATGCCGCAGCGCGGCGCAGTGTGCGCTGCGCTGCGGCATAAATATTACGATGTATTACTCAGAGGTGTTCGAGAACATACTCGGCCGAAGATACCTTGTAGTCGCCGGGGGCTTCGACATGGACCTGTTCGACAGTGCCATCGTTCACGATCAGCGCGAAACGTTGGCCACGGATGCCGAGGCCGAAGCCGGTGCCGTCCATGGTGAGGCCGAGCGCCTTGGCGAAATCCCCGTTGCCATCTGCGAGCATCGTCACGTCGGCCGAACCCGAGGCAGCGCCCCAGGCCTTCATCACGAACGGATCGTTGACGGCGGTGCAGACGATCTCGTCAATGCCTTTGGCGCGGATGTCGGCGGCCTTCTCGACGAAGCCCGGCAGATGCTTGGCCGAGCAGGTGGGGGTGAACGCACCCGGCACCGAAAACAGCGCAATGCGCTTGCCAGCAAAGTATTCGGCGGATTGCACCGCATCGATCCCGTCTGCCGTGGCTTTCACCAGCTTTACATCGGGCAGCTTGTCTCCAACCGCAATCGTCATGGGCGAGGTCCTTTCATGTGGGTCTGTGCGTGAATGCGCGCCTGCCGATATAAGCGCGGCTTGTGACAGCGCAACCGCTGCCACAAGCATGTCTGGCGCGGGACGCGCACCAACAGGATTAATTTCGCTTTACCGGCCATATTGAAGAACTGGGAACCCTGATCCTGCAAACTCCTCCCGGGGCAAGTCGAGGCCCGGCAGGGAGATTCGGGGCATGAGCAAATCACTTTTCACAGCAGCGGCCAGTGGCGCCTTGCTTGTTTTGGCGAGCGCGCCCGCATTGGCTGCGCCGGCGTGCTGGTCGGCCGAACTGGTGCAGGCGGCGAAATTGCGCCAACTTGATGTGATGTTGATGGTGGGTTCGCTGCGCTGCCGGACGGGCGCACAGGACTATCGCGCCTCGTACGATCGGTTCCTGCTTCGGCACCGTCCGCTGCTGGGCAGGGTGAACCAGGCGATCCTTGCGGAAATGCGCGGCAAGCTCGGCCCGATCGGCGCGCTGGAGGCGCTCGATCAGGCCAGCGTGCGGATGGCCAACCAGTATGGCGAGCAAGCCTCTTTTGGTTGCAACGACCTTGGACAGGTGGCGGCGGCGCTTGCGGACAGCGGCGATGACGCGCTGCCCAAGGCGGCCGATGTGCTGGTCGGCGAGGACGTCGCGCTTCAAGGTTGCCCTGTGCAGGTGGCCGTGGTGACGCTGCCCAAGCCGCGCAAATGAGAATGAGGAATGTGGCCCTTGCGGGCATCATATAAAGACTTCTTTATATAAGAATTGCGAAGTTGCCCAAGGCTCGCTAAGGGGGTGGCATTGCGGCCACCACACGGCGGGGCGCCTATGTTTAAAATTCAACCTTGGAGACTGCTTCGTGGCCAGCGTGCTTGACGCCCGGAAGGACTATGTGATCGCCGATATCGGCTTGGCCGACTTCGGGCGCGCGGAAATCCGCATCGCCGAAACCGAAATGCCGGGCCTGATGGCGCTGCGCGAAGAATTCGGCCCCTCGCAGCCGCTTAAAGGTGCGCGCATCACTGGCTCGTTGCACATGACGATCCAGACAGCGGTGCTGATCGAGACACTGACCGCGCTTGGCGCCGATGTGCGCTGGGCGACTTGCAACATCTTCTCGACCCAGGATCATGCCGCGGCTGCGATCGCGGCCTCGGGCGTGCCGGTCTTCGCGATCAAGGGTGAGAGCCTCGCCGAGTACTGGGACTACGTTGGCTCGATCTTTACCTGGGACGCTGAAGTTCCCGGCCAGACCGCCAACCTGATCCTCGACGACGGCGGCGACGCCACCATGTTCGCGCTCTGGGGCGCACGGATCGAAGCCGGGGAGACCATGGGCGAGCCGTCGAATGCCGAGGAAATCGAATTTCAGCGCGCGCTCAAGGCGTTTCTCAAGGCGAAGCCCGGCTACCTCACCGAGACGGTCAAGGCCATCAAGGGCGTTTCGGAAGAGACCACCACCGGCGTGCACCGGCTCTATCAGATCGCCAAGGACGGCAAGCTGCCGTTCCCCGCGATCAACGTGAACGATTCGGTGACCAAGTCGAAGTTCGACAACCTTTATGGCTGCAAGGAATCGCTGGTCGATGCCATTCGCCGTGCCACCGATGCGATGCTGGCCGGCAAGGTCGCGTGCGTCGCCGGCTTCGGCGATGTCGGCAAGGGTTCGGCCGCTTCGCTGCGCAATGGCGGCGCGCGGGTCATGGTCACCGAGATCGACCCGATTTGCGCGCTGCAGGCGGCAATGGAAGGCTATGAAGTCGTTACGATGGATGAGGCGGTCAAGCGCTGCGACATCTTCGTAACTGCGACCGGCAACGAAGATGTGATCACCGCCGACCACATGAAGGCGATGAAGCCCATGTCGATCGTGTGCAACATCGGCCACTTCGACAGCGAGATCCAGATTTCGGCGCTCGATAACTACAAGTGGACCGAAGTGAAGCCCGGGACCGACCTCGTCGAGTTCCCCGATGGCAAGCAGATCATTATTCTGGCCAAGGGCCGCCTCGTCAATCTGGGTTGTGCCACCGGCCATCCCAGCTTCGTGATGAGCGCAAGCTTCACCAACCAGACGCTGGCGCAGATCGAGCTGTTCACGAATCCCGAGCAGTACAAGAACGACGTCTACGTGCTGCCCAAACACCTCGACGAGAAGGTTGCGGCGCTGCATCTTGCCA
>CANFIV010000226.1 GCA_947446935.1 Sphingomonadaceae bacterium
CTGGAGGGCGAATCGAAATGCTGGCGCGGATCGGGGGAGGGTGCCTGCATCACTTTCACGGCGGCTGGCGCGGCCCGGGCTGCAAGCTCCCGGTGGAACAGCAGCGCCTGGCCGATCGTGGCAGCCACGGTTTCGGAATTGAACGGCTTGGCGATGAGATAGGTCGGCTCGGGCCGCTCGCCCGTCAGCAGGCGTTCGGGAAACGCGGTGATGAAGATCACCGGCACGTCCATCTCCATGAGGATGTCCTTCACCGCTGCGATCCCGCTCGATCCGTCGGCAAGGCTGATATCGGCGAGCACCAGTTCGGGCTGGGTCTGCGCGGCAAGCGCAGTTGCCTCGGTGCGGGTGCGGGCGATGGCGGCAACGGTGTGGCCCAGATCCTCGACGATCGAGGCAATATGCATCGCAATGATCGACTCGTCCTCGATGATCAGCACGTTGGATTGGAGCGCATCGGCAATTTCGCGGCGGGCCGCAGCGATATCCGCCTCGATTCCAGCGGGTGAGCTGCCGAGGATCACGGCAGCCTGATCCGCCGTGAAGCCTTCCACGGCCGTGAGCAGCAAGGCCTCGCGCGAGAACATGTCCAGGTTTGCCACCAGACCGCTATCTGGTCCGGGGCTTGCAGCCCCGTCCGCTGGGCCCATCCAGAGCTGGTGGAACACCCGGTAAAGCTCCTGCCGGGGCGGCTGGGTGCCGTCGAATTCCTCGGGCGCAGCAAGCAACGCCTCCAGCATCTCGCGCACCGCTGCATCACCAAGCGTTTGCGATCCGGTGAGCGCGCGCGCATAACGGCGCAGATAGGGAAGTTCGGGTCCGATCTCGGCTTTCAGCGACATGTGCACTCCTTGCAGTAAGCGGGTAACCGCCAAACGTGCAAAAAAGTTCCGCCGCCCATGAAACTTTTTTGAACCTCCCGGGTTTCCCCGTTTGGAATACAACCATGAAGCAGGACCAAGTGGCAGAAGACCAAGCCGCAAAAGGAAGCCCAATGCCCACTGCCGTGACCGCCTTCGATCCGGTTTCAGCCGCGTTGCAGCAATTGCATCAAGCTGTTGCCAGCGAAAAGGTGCCCGATGATTTCCTCCGGCTGCTGGAGGAAATCGATGCCAAGATTGCCGCGGTCAAACCTGGCACGCCGGTGTGACTGACCCGTCACCTGAAACGCTGGCGGCAGACCAGCTCTTCCGCGACCAGCTCGTCGCACTGATCCCATCGCTGCGCTCCTTTGCGCGCGGCCTGTGCGGTTGGCGCGATATGGCCGATGATCTCGCGCAGGATGCGATGATGCGCGGCTGGGCGGCGCGCGCCAGCTATACCCCTGGCACCAATTTCCGCGCCTGGATGTTCATGATCTTGCGGAACCAGTTCTACACGACGATCCGCAAGAACAAGCGCATGACCAGCTGGGACCCGGAAGTGGCCGAGCGCGTGTTGGTCGAGGCCCCCTCGCAGCAGAGCGCGATCCATGTCGCCGATGTGGCCAAGGCGCTGCAGAAGTTGCCGGCGGAGCAGCGCGAAGTGCTGCTGCTCGTGGGCGCGAACGGCGTATCCTATGAAGAAGCCTCTGAAATCATCGGCTGCGCGATCGGTACAATCAAGAGCCGCTTGGCACGCGGGCGCAAGGCTTTGGCCGCGCTGATCGATGGCGCGCCGGGCGATGCCCTGTTCGAAGAGGTCGCCTGAGCCGGTGGAGGGGTGGGTCCTTAAACTACGCGAGCAGGCCGCCGGCATTGCCGGCGGGAACTATATGTCAGCAGGTTTTGCATTTTCAGATGCGCCGCCGGGTATCGCGGGGCTGAGCCGCGATCTCGATGGTCTTGCGCTGGCGATCGCGGAGCGCGAAGTGGTGCGCAAGGCGCTTGCGCTTGAAGTGCACCACCGGGTGAAGAACAATCTCCAGATCGTGACCAGCCTGCTCAACATGCAGGCCAACCGCATCGAAAACCCGGCAGCGCGAGAAGCATTGGGCCAGACCCGCGCGCGGATCGGTGGGCTCGCGCTGATCCACCGCATTCTTTACGAGCAGGCGGATGACGGCAGCCAGGCCACGCTCGATATCGGGCGGCTGATCCCCGAGTTGTGCTCGCAGTTCCGGCTTTGGAACATGGGGCGGCCCGAAATTGCGTTCTCCTGCCAGTCCAGTTCGTTCGCAGTGCCCCTCGACAGTGCCTTGCCGCTGGTTTTGTTTGCGGTGGAGGCGGTAACAAACGCCTATGCTTATGCCTTTCCGGCTGGCCGCTGCGGGACTGTCCTCTTGCGCTTCCGCGTGAGCGGATCCGGTGATGCGATCTTTGTCGTGGAGGATAACGGCATCGGCTTCGATGCCACCGGGAACGATGATTCCATGGGACGTCTGCTGATGCTGGGCTTTGCGCGGCAACTCGGCGGCAAGCTCGTGATCGATAGCAACGCGGAGACCGGCACGGAAGTGCGGCTGGAATACCGGATCGCTGTATAGAGCCTATCTGCCGGGGGTGCATGGCACCGCCCGGCAGGCTTGTACTCGGCCTTAGCGGCCGGCGTCCAGAATGACAGACATGATCAGACCGCTCGTGATTGCGACCAGAACATACCGATCGTCATAACGGCGCCATTCGTAGCCGTAGGGCGGGCGGCGCAAGTGGTAGCGGCGATAGCTGACGCGCGGGGCGTAGTACCAATCGTTGTAGCCCATGCGCTCGCCCTCGCTCCAGCGGTAGCTGTTGCCCCGGTCCTGCGCCCAGCCGCGATGCACACCGTTGTTGCGGTAGCGCGTCGGGTCGGCATAACCGTAGTTGTTGGAGTGGTAGGTGCTGGCGTTATAGGCGCGATTGGCGGCCTGGCGCTGCGCGGCCTGGCGCTGACCCATGCGCCGATTGGCGTCCTGCCGCTGGGCTGCCTGACGTTCACCCATGCGGCGGTTTGCATTTTGCCGTTGGGCCGCCTGTCGCTGGCCCATCTGTCGCTGGGCATCCTCACGTTGCGCTGCCTGACGCTGCGGTCCTTGGCGATTGCCGCCTTGTTGGTTCGGTTGTTGGCCGTGTTGTTGGCCTCGCTGATGGTCCTGCTGCGCAATGGCAACCGGACTGGTCAGGAGCGCGATGGAAGCCATCGCGCAGAGCAGTTTTTTCATGAGGTGTTCCCGAGGGCGCAAATCGCGCCATCTGGCCCTGCAGAGGGTCCGCAGGGACGAACAGATAACCGCGTGCTGGCTGCGAAGTTCCGAGAAGGCGTGGGTCAGGCGTGGACGATCGAGACGGTCGTGCCGGGCATGTCGTGCCGGATCACAACCTTGGCATCGAGCTGCGTGGCCAGTGCCTCGACAATGCCGGTGCCTAGACCGCGATGCCCCCCCTTCGGCTCAGACGGGAAGCCGACCCCGTTGTCTGCGACTTCGAGCGTCCAGCTTGTTCCAACTGTCTTGAAAGCCACGGTGATCCGCCCGTCGCGCCCGCCGTTCGGAAATGCGTGCTTGAGCGAATTGATCACCAGCTCGGTCACGATCAGGCCAAGGCTGACCGAGATGCGGGCATCGACTTTGCTATCATCGGCCGTAACCACGAGTTTCAGCGAACCCGGATCGGCGATCATCGAGGCTCCGATGCTCTGGCAAAGCTGGGTGAAATAGCCGCGAAGCTCCACCTCGCCCTCTTGCGTCATGGCGAGCTGCTTTTGCAGCGTGGCAATGGACATGACCCGGTTGTGCGCGTCGCTGAGATGGCCGCGGGTTTCATCTGAATTGACCTTGCGCGCGCTCTGCATCAGCACGCTGGCGATGATCTGCAGGCTGTTTGCGACGCGGTGCTGCAGTTCTTGCATCAGCAGCTGCTTCTCGCGCAGCATCTCATCCTTGAGTTTGTCAGCCGCGCGCGCAGCGGTCACGTCGGTGATCGCAAGCACGATGCGGGTGCTGTCCGCCGCCCCGTTATATTCGAGCAGGTGGGCACTCAGGAGCAGGTGGCAGACCGGCAGGTCTGGTCGCACAAGATCCATTTCGTAGGCCTCGATTGCCGGGCTGCCTGTGGCAATGGCATGCAACATGGCGGCCAACTGGCGCCGCGACCATTCGCCCTCGCCAAGATCGGCAAATTTGACATGGGCAGAACCGGGCGCGGCAAGAGCGAACTGGCGGTAGAACGACGCGCTGGCGGCCA
>CANFIV010000227.1 GCA_947446935.1 Sphingomonadaceae bacterium
GGCAAGGCTCGCGAAGTGCCTGAGGCGATCACCAAGGCGACGGCTTCGGCCAAGAAGACCATGGTCCGCATTCCGCTCAAGGAAGGCCGCACCCTGCATCACGACGGCAAGGGCCGTTTCGGTGCTGGCAAGGTGAACCTGCGTTCGGCTCCGGCCGGTACCGGGATCATCGCCGGTGGTCCGATGCGCGCTGTTTTCGAAAGCCTGGGCGTTGCCGACGTGGTGACCAAGTCGGTCGGTTCGTCTAACCCCTACAACATGATCCGCGCGACGTTCGATGCTCTCACCGAGCAGACTTCGCCGAAGTCGGTTTCGCAGCGCCGTGGCAAGAAGATTGCCGACCTGCTCGGCCGCGGCGGTGCGGTCAGCCCGGTGGAGGCTGAAGCCGCCGCCGAAGCCATCGTGGAGTAAGAACCATGGCAACCATCAAGATCAAGCAGATTGGCTCGCCGATCCGCCGCCCCGAGCACCAGAAGAAGATCCTGATCGGTCTTGGCCTGGGCAAGATGCACCGGGTCGTGGAATTGACGGACACTGCGGAAGTGCGTGGCGCGATCGCCAAGCTGCCGCACATGGTCGAAGTGCTCGGCTGAGCGCTGTCGGTTCGCGTGAATAGCAAAGGGCCCTGGCAGCAATGCCGGGGCCCTTTTGCATGGCAAACGGGCGGCGCGCTCAGTCCGGGTCGGTCACCCTGTAGCGCAGCTTGGCTTCGCTGTTTGCGGGCAGAATGGTGGTCCAGGTCGGCCGTCCGAACTTGCGGGTGAGGCGGCTGGAGGGGCGCTCGATCTTTTGTCCGTCGCTCATCGCCACCATGCCCTCGAACGTGATCGGCCAAGGGTTGGCGTTGGTCACCGTGGCTTCGTAGTCGTCCCACTTGTCTGACGAATTGATCGTCTCGACAGCCACATGGACATTGGGCGATGTGCCGAGCGTGAGTTCTACATCTTCGTTCACTGCATAGTTGCCAAGCCCGCCTTGGCCGACGAGCAGCATCTCACCGCCATGCGGTTCGAATACCGCGACCCGCCCGCCGGGGAGCGCGACGCCGAGGCCGTCTTCCTTGCGGTTGCGGGTGCGCAGCTTGATCGTGGCCTGGTTGTCCAGACCGTCCTCCAGCATGGCAGTTTGGAAGACCTTGAGCTTCACACCATGCAGATCATGCATCGCCACTTGCTTCTGCGCGTTGGAGGCGACGGTGGTCGGCACGGGCACGCGGTAGAGCTTGAGGTCGCCGAGACCCTCCTCGGTCACTTTGACGGCCACGCTCTCCATCTTTTCGGTGCGGCGCTGGGCGGTGACGACGATGTCTGCGGCTTCCATCATCATCGGGGCAGGGGCCGCCACCATCGGCGGTGGTGGCGGCACTGCGCGCGGTCCGAGATAGCAGTGCAGCACCAGATCGCTGTCCTGCGCTTCGGGTTGTTCCCGAGCGTCCTCGCGGTCGAGTTTGCCTGCTACGACCGCAGCGGCGGCATCATTGAAGCTTGTGGGATCGCTGCTGGCAAGCGTGACCCACGCCAGTACGTCGGCCTTGCCGGTGGCCGGATCGAAGCTGACCACATAGTTGGTCTGCCAGTCGAACCCCCAGGCGAGGTACGACAGCGACACCGTAGCACGCTGTGCAGTGGCGCTCTCGGTTCGGACCGAGAGCGTGGGCTTGGCGGAGAGACCTTCGGGCATCTCGGTGTAGGCTAGCGCGTCGGAAATTCCCCGCCCGCAATTGGCGGTCTCGAAGCCGTCTTTGGTCTGCAGGATTGCCGCGCCATCGGGGGCGGAGCGGATTATCGCGCGCTCCTCGGTCACTGTGCCTTGGCCATCCTTGCCGCGGTGACGGCGCAGGATCACGGGGCGACCATAGGCCCGCGCATAGAGGTTCCGCGCCGAAAGCAGCTCGGCATCGAGGTTCTTTTCCCGCACGCCGGAGGGCAGGCCCGAAACCAACGCGGACTCGGGCAGGATACCGCCTGCCACGCCCTCGAACCGGATCGTCGACGCACCCGCCGGGATATCGATCGTCCGCGTCTCGGTGATGAGCGCGTAGCCCTCCAGCCAATCGAGGTTCATCGCCTGATCCGCAGCGCGATCGGGTGCGCGGTAGATCGTGACCGCCACCGCGTCCGGTGCTGCCGAAAGCACGCTATGCTCCTGCGCAGCGGCGGGCAGGGCTATGCCCAGCGCCAGTGCGGTGGCCGACTTGGCCAACAGGGAAAGGGCGCGCGCCACGATGCGGGCGTTCAGTAGCGCGTGTCGAACTGGACGGTGAGGGTGGTTTCGCCGTTCGCCGGCACGTCAAGCATCCAGGTCCGCTCATCCAGCGTGCGCTGCGTGCCTTTCACCGTTTCAGACGGCACACGTGTATCGCTCCACCAGTTGTCGAGACCCGCCTGCACCACCTCGACTTTCACCGGCGATGGCCGCGCGTTGGTGACCTTGTAGGTCATCGTCGTGCGCCAATATTCCTTCTGCCGCTCGATGGTCACGTCGTCGGTCTTGCCGTTCACCATGATGCGATAGCGGCCTGTCTTTTCCCACTCGGCTGAGGTGATCTTCTCGCGCGCCTGAACCAGAGGCTGCACTTTCACATCGAACGCCTCGCCGGTGCGGAGCGACAAGGTTGATCCCATCGGAGTGTGATCGATCGACTTCTCGCCGATGAACTGCGGCTGCCCGCGCGCATCGCGCATATAGACGCGCACCGTTCCGGCAGGCAGCGCATCGCCCACACCGCTGCCGCGTGCGGTGGACAAGTTGAGCACGGTCGCAAAGCTCTGCGCCTCGTCCGATCGGCCGAGCCAGTCGTTGCGGAAGTAATAGCCCTTGCTGGCCGGTGCCCCCGCGACATCGAGGAAGCTGACCTGCTTCTGCTGCGCATTGGCGACGGTGGTGCGCGCGGTGATGGGATAGAGGTAATAGTCGCCGAGCCGCTCCCGATCCGCGCTCTGTGTGCCGGGCTTGAAGGCGATTTGGCGGACCATGCGGCCGCGCCCCATGTTGCCGTTGTTGTCCTGTCCTGGGTTCCCGGCGACCAGCAGCACGCGGGCATTGGGGAAGCTGGTGCCGGTGTTGTTCGTCAGCGTGATCCAGCCTTGCAGGTCCATCTTGCCCTGCGCCTCGTCGAACAGCGCGACATAGTCAGCCTTCCATCCAAAGCCGGAGGAGAGGTAGCTGAGCGTGAGCGGGCGGGGGCCCGGCGTGTCTGCGGTCAGGGTGATCGAAAGCGTGGGGCGGGCGCGCAGGCTGGGGGGCAGGCCGGAAAACAGGATACGGGCGCCGTATTGCTCCAACACTTCGATCCGGTCGCCGATGCGCACGATCGTGCCGCCGTTGTTGGCGAGCACCAAGGCCTGCTCGCGCGTTTCGGCTCCCGTGGCGGGGTTGGTGCGAACAACGGTGACAGTCTGACCGACAGCCTTGTCCAGCAGCTTGTCGGGCGAGAGCAAGTCATAGTCGAAGTTCTGCTCGATGATCCCTGCGCCCTCGCCCGAGAGCGTTACGGTTTCGGGCCGGATGGCAGCGGACACATCGGGAAACTCCTGCCGGGTGCGGCCCTTGGGGAGGGTGAGCTGGCGCGTGTCCTGCACCAGCGCCAGATCGTTGTTGTAGATTGTGAGCGAGACTTCGCCCTGCGCGGAGCCTGTGGATTGGGCTGCCACCGGCGCGGGAAGCGCTGTGCCGAGGCTAAGGGCCATGAGGCAGGCGCGTTTGCAGGTGTCCATGGGGTCCCCTCGCTGTAGTTGTCGTCGTTATTGTCGGGGTCTATCGGAGGCTCCGATCCTTGGGAAGCGCCATCAGAGCCGATCCGGGGGTGACATTCCCCCCCGCTTCGCCTAAGGGCCACGGCTTCCATCAGCGCGACTCAAAGCGAAAGCGAGTGCAGAATCATGAAACTCAATGAAATCCGTGACAACGATGGTGCCCGCAAGGGGCGCATGCGTGTCGGCCGTGGCATCGGCTCGGGCAAGGGCAAGACCGCCGGGCGCGGCCAGAAGGGCGCCAAGGCGCGTTCGGGCGTTTCGGTCAACGGCTTCGAAGGCGGCCAGATGCCGCTTCACATGCGTATGCCCAAGCGCGGCTTCAACAATATCTTTGCCACTGATTTCGCCGAAGTGAATCTCGGCCGCATTCAAAAAGCGATCGA
>CANFIV010000228.1 GCA_947446935.1 Sphingomonadaceae bacterium
ATCGAAAGCTCGGTGACCATGCCCACCACCATCGTCAGCCCCATCAGCGCCGAGATATTGAGCTCAATGCCGGTGGCCCAGAGCCCGGCCAGCACCGCGCAGGCGCTCAGCAGCGCGACGCTCAGCGCGGCGAGGGTCCAACGCATCCTTTCGAACAGCAACGTGACCAGCAGCGCCGTGAGCAGCAGCGCGGCGCCGAAGACGAGGGTGAGGTCGGCGAAGCTTTTCTGCTGTTCGGCGTAGAGGCCGCCGTAATCGACGCGGATCGAGGCGGGCAAGTGCAGCGCGGTGACTTGCGCGCGCACCGCCTTCATCGCGGTGCCGAGGTCGGTGCCCTCCAGCCGTGCGGTGACAGCGACGAAGGGCGCGAGGTCTTCGCGCGTCTGCTGCTTCTGCCCGGCATCCACGGCGATCCGTGCGATTTGCCCAAGCGTGACCGTTCGGCCATCGGGCGTGGCGAGCGGCAGACTGTTAAGGCTGGAAACCCGCGCCGCGAGATCGGATGCGCCCCGCACGCGCACGCTGACAAGCTGCTGGCCGATGTGCAGGCTCGTTGCCGGAGCGCCGCCGATCAGCGCGCTGACCTGATCGGCTACCGCCCGCGGGTCGAGGCCGGCTTGCGCCGCCGCACCGGCGTCGATCCGCAGCGCCACGGCATCGCCCGCGACGCGCTGGCCATCGACGATCTCGACCACGCCGGGGATTGTGCCCAGCGTCTTGGCGACGCGCCCGGCGGCATCGCTCAGCGCTGCGCCGTCTTGGCTGAACAACTTGACCTCGACCGGCTGGGGGACGGCGGTGAGATCGCCGATCAGATCCTCCATCAATTGGATGAGCTCGATTTCCAGTCCTGGCACTTTCGCGGCGATCTTCTGGCGGATGTCCGCCATGACCTCCTCGACATTGCGGCGCGAGCCGCCCTTCAGCCGGACGAAGAAATCGCCCTCGTCGGCCTCGCTCAGCCCGCCGCCAAGCTGCGCGCCGGTGCGGCGGGAATAGCTGGCGACTTCGGGGGTGGCGGCGATGATGGCCTCGACCTGCCCGAGCAGGCGGTTGGTATCGGTCAGTGCCGCGCCGGGCTGGGCCTTGTAATCGAGCACGAAGCCGCCTTCGTCCATCGCTGGCATGAAGCCGGAGGGGACGTGGTTCCATGCGAGCCAACCCAGCAGCGCGCCGCCGATCGCGACAAGGCAAGTCGCAAGGCCGGGCCGCGCAAGCACTCGCGCCGCGCCGCGCGAATAGGCGTGCACGGCCCGGTCGGTGAGCCGCTCGGCACGGCGCGCGGCGGCGATATCCTCATCGCGCAGCCAGTGCGCGGCGATGAGCGGGATTACCACGCGGGCATAGACGAGCGAAAGCGCGAGGCTGGCGACCATGGTCACCGCGAGGGCCTTGAAGAAACCCCCGGTGACGCCGGTGACAAACGCGAGTGGCAGAAACACGATCATCGTCGCGAGGGTCGAGCCCAGCAGCGGCCGGTTCATTTCGGCAGCGGCGGCGAGGCGGCCCGGCGCATCGGGCGCAGTGCCTTCCTCCATGCGGCGCATGACGTGTTCGAGCATGACCACCGCATCATCGATAATCAGGCCCACGGCGGCGGCCATGCCGCCCAAGGTCATGATATTGAAGCTGAGGCCAAAGGCATAAAGGAGCAGCGCTGTGCCCGCGAGCACCGCAGGCAGCGTGAGCGCGGTGATCAGCATCAGCCGCCACGACCGCAGGAACACATAGAGCACGAGCCCTGCGAGCACCGCGCCGAACAGGATCGCATCGCGCACCGCTTCGGCTGCGCCGGTCACCAGTTCGCTCTGGTCGTAATAGGGCGAGACGTGGACACTGGGGGGGATGCCGGCGCTTTTGAGCCGCGCATCGACGGCCTGCACGATCGCCACGGTATCGCCCGCCAGCGCCTGGCGCACGTTGATCAGCACCGCTGCGTGGCTGTTGGCGGTGACGCGGGTGAAATCGGGCGCGGTAGCGGGATGGATCGATGCAACCTGGCCCAGCGTGACCACGCCGCCGCCGGTGCTTTTGACCGGCAACGCGGCAAGCGCCGTGCTGCTTTCCACCCGCTGGTCGGCGAGGATCAGATAGAGCCGGTGGCGGTCCTCGATCCGGCCAGCCCCCTCGACAATATTGGTGTTCGCAACAGCATCGCGAATCGCCGTGACCGAAAGGCCGAGCGCGGCCAGCCGCGCCGGATCGACATCGACAGCGATTTCCCGCGGCGCGCCGCCGAGGATATCGACCCCCGCGACACCCGGCACGCTCGTCAGCGCCGGGCGCACCTTGAACTCGGCGATCTGGCGCAGCGCCGCCTGATCGAGACTATCCGAGGTGAGCGCCATGCCGAGCACGGGGAAAATCGTCGGGTCCATGCGCCGCACTTCGAAGCGCGTGCCGGGCGGCAGATCGGGCGAGGTGGCTGCAAGCGCGGCCTCGGTGGCAAGCTTGGCCGCCACCATGTCCTCACCCCAGGCAAAGTTCAGCGCGATTTCGGCCGAACCCCGGCTGGTGGTGGAGCGCAGCCGCGTGACGCCGGGCACGCCGCGCAGCGCGGTCTCGATCGGGCCCGTAATTTCCACGGCCATCAGACTGGCATCGCGCTCGCCCGCATCGATCGAGACGACGACGCGCGGGTAGGACAGCAGCGGGAACAGCCCGACCGGCATTCGCGTGGCGGCGATGATCCCGCCCAAGGTCAGGAGCAAAACCGCGAGCGCGATAGCGCGGGTATGCCGCGCAAGGGACCCCGCCAGCGTGGTCACTTCAGGCGAACCTTCATCCCGTCTTCAAGCGCGGTGGCACCTTGGATCACCACCTTGTCGCCGGAGGTGAGCCCCGATGTGATCGCTGCGCGACTGGCATTGCTCGCGCCCACGGCCACATCATGCCGGTGCGCGACACCGCCTGTGACGACATAGACATAGGGCTGTCCGCCATCATCGAGCAGCGCCGCATAGGGCACGGTGAGCGCTGCCTTCTGGCTGCCCGGCAAAGTCACCTCGGCGCTCAAGGCTTCGCCCGCGCTGGTGCTGGGCGGGACCGCTGCAAAGACCGCGCCAAGCCGCGTCGCCGGATCGACTACCGGATCGACAGCGATGACTTTGGCCCCAAACGCCTTGTCGCTGCCCGCAGCGCGCACGGTCAGCGCTGCGCCGAGCACGATCCGCCGCACGAGCGCAGGGGCTGCCCCGAAGCGCGCGCGGCCTGTGCCGCTGCGCGCGATCGTGGCGATCATTGCACCTGGCTGGGCTAATTCACCCGGGCTTGCCGCCACGGTCTGGACAAAGCCCGCCACCGGCGCGCGCAGCACCAGTTGGCCGGAACGGGCGGAGAGGCTGGCCAGTGTGGCGCTCGCGCTTGTTGCGGCGGCATGGGCGGCTTCGACTTCGGCGTCGCTGACCAGACCGTCGTGGCGCAGCCGCTCGGCGCGGGCGGCCGCCAGCGTGGCCGCACGGGCATCGGTGCCCGCCTTCGCGAGATCGAGCCCCGCCTGCGGGCTGGCCGCGAGCTGCACCACCGGCGTACCGGCGGCTACCGGCGTGCCGGGCGGCGCAAGGATCCGGACAACACGTGCCTCTACCGGCGCGGCCAATGCGGCGCTGTTCCCCGCGCCGGCTTCCACGGTTCCGTAAAGCGTTACGGTTTCGGTAATGGCGCCCGGCTCGGCGCTGGAGAGCCCTACGAGTGCGACCGGCTCCGGCGCAGCCTCCTCATTCTCGGGCGCAGAGGAACAGGCCGCGAGCGACAGGCTCAGCAGGCATACGAGCGGGCACTTCATGGCCAGACCTCGCGAAGATGTCCGGTCAAGAGTTCGAGCGCGATCATGCGTTCCCCTTCATCTTGCATGGCCTGGGCATCCTGATAGCGCCGATCGCGCAGCGCCTGCTCTGCCGCCTCGGCCATGGCAAGCGCAAGATCGCCGCGCGCCGCCGCCGCTCGTGCCGCTGCGGCTTGGTGTTCGAGAGCGGGCATGGTCTGGGCGATCCGCAGCCGTTCAGCACGGGCCAGCGCAATACCCGCCAGCGCGTCGGCGATATCGGCGCGGGTCTGGTGCAGGCGCGCATCGTATTCGGCGCGCAAGGCCGCGCGCGTGGCTTGCTCGATCGCAATCCCGCCACGGTTCCGGTTCC
>CANFIV010000229.1 GCA_947446935.1 Sphingomonadaceae bacterium
GGCGGGGATACCCTGCCGGTTCCTGCGGGGGCACCAAGGTCAGGCCAAATAGATGTTCCTGCATCATGAAATGGGTGAAGGCCTCGAACATCGGCACTTCGACGAACTGACCCTCGCCAAAGCGCAGCTTGTGGATCACCGCCGCCATCACGGCGTAGGCTCCGTAAAGCCCGGAAACCTTATCCGCGACCAGCGAGGGCAAGAAACGCGGGGTTGGATTGCCATCGACGCGCGAGAGGAGATTGGTGGTGCCGGTGGCCGCCTGGATCACGTCGTCGTAAGCTGGCAAATCTGCATAAGGTCCATCCGAGCCGAAGCCCACGCAGTGGACATATATGATGTCGGGCCGGATTGCCTTCACAGCCTCGTAGCTGAAACCGAGCCGCTCGATCGCCTTGCCGCGCACGTTGTGGATGAAAACGTCGGCTTCGGCCAACTGCGCTGCGAGTGCGGCCTTGCCCTCGTCGGTTTTGAGATCGAGCGCGAGACTGCGTTTGCCCTTGTTCAGATTGAGTGTGCAGGTGCCCATCCCGGGGACCTGATGCGGACGCCCCGCATGGCGGAATACGTCACCGGTCAGCCCTTCGATCTTGATGACATCCGCTCCGAGGTCGGCAAGCGTTTCGGTCGCATATGGCCCGAAGACGACGGTGGTCAGGTCGACAATGCGAATGCCTTCAAGCAATTTTGGCTGTGCCAAGTCCGGGCTCCTCAAGCGGCCCGGCGATTGCGAGCTCTGTTAATTGGGGTTTCGATCGTCAGATCGAATACCCGCCATCGCTAACCAGCACTGTGCCTGTGATCAAGGCTGCCATATTGGAGAGGAGGAAGCCGATCTGCCCTGCGATTTCGTCCGCGCTGGCCAGACGGCCAAACGGGGAGCTGGCGCGGCCGAGCTCCATCATCGCCGCCTCACGGCTGCCGAGCCGTTCGACTTCGCGCCCGGCAATGCGCGCCATATGAGCAATCGCGGCCTTTGAGACGCCATAGTCGACTGGCGCCATGCCGCGCATACCAGCTCGAGCTCGTCAGCACGATGCTGCCGCCGGGGGCGCTGTCCGCGCCGGGGCGGCTCATGTTGCGAAGAGCGCAAAGCAGTCCAAGGAACGCGCCGTCGAAAGTGAATCAAGCCCAGTTTCAGGTGACGTTTCAAGTCACGTTTCAGGCGACATTGTCGATGCCAAGCTCGGACAGTTTGCGATAGAGCGTCGAGCGCCCGATCCCGAGCCGACGCGCGACCTCGGTCATGCGGCCGCGGTAGTGTCCGATAGCGAGGCGAATCACGTCGGCCTCGATCTCTTCCAGCGGACGCAGGTTGCCATCGGAGGCATAGAGCATGACACCCGCGCCTTCGCTTTGCGTCGGCCCAGAACGCGGCGCTTCTCCAAGGATGCTCGAGAGATTGGGGAAATCCTGCGCGGTCAGTGCTTCGCCGTCGCAGAAGACGGCAGCCCGAAACAGTGTGGCCTGCAGTTGGCGGACATTGCCTGGCCAGTCGTAGGCTCCGAGCAATGCCAGCGCGCCATCGGTGATGCCCAGCGGGCGCAGGCCCGGTTGCTCACCAATGCGGGTAAGGAAATGCCGGGCAAGCGCAGGAATATCACCCGCGCGCTCACGCAGAGCGGGCAGATGCACTTGAACGACACTCAGTGCCTCGAGCAAGTCGGGATCGAACAGATGCACATCGGTCAGATCGCCTAGCATCGCGTTGCTGCATACGATCAGGCGCACATCGAGCCGGAAGCTATGGCGGGCTCCGATGGGCTGGATATCGCCGCGCTGGAGAAAATGCGTGAGGCGGGCCTGCGCGGGCAAGCATAGGCAGTCGATCTCGTCGATCACCAGTGTGCCGCCATCGGCATGTTGGAGCGCGCCGACATGGCGTTCGAAGGCACCCGGAAACGCGCCCTTCTCATGGCCGAACAGAACGGATTCAATCTGGTTGGCGGGGATGCCGCCGGCATTGACGATTCGCAGCGGAGCCTTGGCGCGCGGGCTGGCGGCATGCATCGCGCGCACAAGCATCTCTTTGCCGGTTCCGCTCTCGCCTTCAATCAGGACGGTATTTTGCGTGCGCGCGGCCTTGGCCGCAACGGCAAGTGCGGCGCGGAAGCCCGGTGCGGCACCGATCATCGAATCGAAATCGAGCGTGCCGGTGAATTTCTCGGTGAGCGGCTGCAGCTCGTCAGGCGATTCTTCACGTTTGGTTGCTGCGCGCAGCGCCTGAAGCAGCCGGTCGGGCGCAACCGGTTTGATCAGATAGTCCGATGCCCCCGCGCGCATCGCCTCGACCGCAAGCAGCGGCGATGCGCTGGTGGTGATCATCAGAATCGGCAGCGCGGGCCGCCGCGCCTTGAGTTCGGCGATCAGGGCGCAGGCATTGTCGCCCGGCACCCATTGATCGAGCACGATGGCATCAAGCTGCATGCCCTGGCGCGTGCCGAGCGTCGCAATCGCGGTTTCAGAATCGCGAGCGATGATTGTGCGCCAACCCTCACGCGCTGCCAGCGCCGAAATCAGTCGGCACTGCGCGGGTTCGTCATCAATCAGCATCAGCAGGCGATCAGTTGGCTCTGCCATGGCTTTCCCGGTCCTTTTGCATAGTCGCGGGTCTAGCCGAATTGGGTAAAGAGCAGATTAAGTGCGCTGGTATCAGTTCCGCTTGAGCAGCGAGGGCGAGCCGGTTAGATGAATAGGCAAAGCATTCACATCGGCAACGCCCGGAGCAGTCCCGGGCTTGCATCAGGAAGGGAATACCATGGGCGCGACGACCGGCAGCGGCAACAACATGAAGGCGGCAACGGCCACCTATGAAAGCTTCGTGGGCATGATCAAGATCGCCATCCCGGTGATCTCGCTGATTGTGGCTGGCGTCGTCCTGCTGATCGCGGCCTGAGCCGCGAATGGCGGCGACAACCACGATCGCGGTCCTGCGCGAGCGGGCCAGCGGCGAGCACCGGGTGGCAGCAACCCCCGAGACGGTGAAGAAATTCATCGGCTTGGGCGCTGCAGTTCGGATTGAGACCGGTGCAGGCGCGGGCGCCTCGATTTCGGACGACGCCTACCGCGCGGCGGGGGCGGAGATCGTGGAGACGGGTGCAGCGAATGGCGCGGATATCGTGCTGGGCGTGCAAGGGCCCGAGGTCGATCTGCTCGGCGGGGCCAATCCCGGCGCATGGGTTGCCGCCTCGCTTGATCCGTTCGGGCAGCGCGCCCGTGTGTATGCCTATGCGGCAGCGGGCCTTGAAGCCCTGGCGATGGAATTCATGCCGCGCATCACGCGCGCGCAGTCCATGGACATCCTCTCCTCGCAGTCGAACCTCGCCGGTTACAAGGCGGTGATCGTGGCGGCGGATATTTATGGCCGCGCCTTTCCGATGATGATGACGGCGGCAGGCACGGTCAGTGCGGCCAAGGTCTTCGTTATGGGCGTGGGTGTCGCAGGCCTCCAGGCAATCGCCACCGCGCGCCGACTCGGCGGGCAGGTTTCTGCCACCGACGTGCGATCGGCTACCAAGGAGCAGATCCAGTCGCTCGGCGCCAAGCCGATCTTCGTGGAGAACGTGGCCGGCATCGAGGGCGAGGGCGCGGGCGGCTATGCCACCGAAATGAGCCCGGAATACCAGGCGGCGCAGGCTGAACTGGTCTCCAGCCATATCGCAAAGCAGGATATCGTGATCACCACCGCGCTGATCCCGGGCCGCGCGGCACCGCGCCTCATCACTGACGCACAGATCGCGACGATGAAGCCCGGCTCGGTCATCTTCGATCTTGCGGTTTCGGCAGGCGGAAACGTGGAAGGGTCGGTCGCGGATCAGGTCGTGGAAGTGCACGGCGTCAAGATCGTCGGCTATTCCAACACCGCCACGCATCTCGCGGCAGACGCCTCGGCGCTGTTCTCGCGCAACCTCTTCAACTTCCTCTCCGCCTTCTGGGACAAGGAAGCCGGAAAGCCGGTGCTCGATGAGGAAATCGGCAATGCTGTGCGGCTGACGCAGGGCGGCAAGGTCGTCAATGAACGACTGCTCGGGTGAGGGGGCTTTAGAACATGGACTTCATTTCAATCCTGAGCGTCTTCGTGATGGCCTGCTTTGTGGGCTATTACGTGGTCTGGTCGGTCACCCCCGCGCTGCA
>CANFIV010000230.1 GCA_947446935.1 Sphingomonadaceae bacterium
GGACCGCCTCGGCGCGCTCTCGCTCCCCCAAGGCCGCCTTGGGCTCGGGACCGTGCGCGACATCTGCGCGCGCCTCGGCGATCCGCAGAACAAGATGCCGCCGGTATTCCACGTGGCGGGCACCAACGGCAAAGGCTCGACTTGCGCGTACCTCCGCGCGATCCTTGAAGCGCAAGGCCTCACCGTCCACGCCGCGACCAAGCCGCATCTGGTGCGCTACAACGAACGCATCCGCGTGGCAGGCAAGCTCATCAGCGACGAAAGCCTTGCCGACTTGCTCGAACGCGTGCTCGATGCCTCCGAAGACCTTGGCCCCAGCTTCTTCGAGGTGACAACCGTCGCCACCTTCCTCGCTTTCGCCGAAACGCCGGCGGATGCCTGCGTTATCGAAACCGGGCTTGGCGGGCGGCTTGATGCCACAAACGTGCTTGAGCATCCGGCTGTCTGCGGCATCGCCACCTTGGGCATCGACCATGAGTCATTCCTGCTGGTGCCCGAGGCAGGGACGCCCGACGAGCCGCTTGCGCGCATCGCCTTTGAGAAGGCCAGCATCGCCAAGCCCGGCGCGCCGCTGGTGGTGCAGAGTTACGCTGCCAGCCCCCTCGCCAGCGTCCTCGCAACGGCTGCCAAAATCGGTGCGCCGGTGCTGCTGCGCGGCCGCGACTGGTGGGCCGATGTGGGCGAGACCATCCACTACCGTGATGCGCAGGGTACGCTCGATCTACCCCTGCCAGCGCTGGTGGGCGTGCATCAGGCAGACAACGCTGCGCTCGCCATCGCCATGCTGCGCCACCAGAACGCCGTTCCGATCAGCGCAGAGGCCATGGCCGAAGGCCTCCGCAACACCCGCTGGCCCGCGCGCCTTCAGCGCCTCGGCGCTGGTCCGCTAACCGCATTGGCAGGCGAACGGACCGTCTGGCTTGACGGCGGCCACAACCCCGATGCCGGGCAGGCCATCGCTCGCCATTTCGCCAATGCGCCAAGGCTTCACCTCATCATGGGCATGCTCACCAGCAAGGACCCCGCTGCGATCCTGCGCCCGCTGGAAGGCCAGCTCTCCTCGGTCTCGATAGTTCCCGCCCCCGGCCACGATGCGCACAGCCCTGCCGATTTCGCGCCGTTCACGTCGCTACCGGTGCGCAGCTTCGCGAATGTCGCGGAAGCCCTCGCCGCGCTGCCGCCCGAGGGTGATGTGCTGATTGCGGGCTCGCTTTACGTGGCAGGCGATGTGCTGCGGCGGAACGAGGAAGCGCCGGATTGACGTGCTGCAAAGATAGGGACTGTCCCTATTTTTCAGCGACGGGATCAGCCACCACCTGCCGGCTCACGCGAACCCATTCCAAGCACACGAACAGCACCGCCACCAGCCCGGCCGCCGCTGTCCAGCGGAACACCGTGGCATATCCATAAAGGTCGAACGCCTCCCCGGCGATTCCGCGTCCCAGCGAGCCGATCAGGAACGTGAGCGAGGACAGCAGCGCATATTGCACCGCAGTGTAGCGCTTCGAGACGATGCCGGAGAGATACGCAACAAACGCCGCCCCCGCGATACCGGTCGAGATATTCTCGAAGCTGATCGCCAGCAGCAGCCGGATCATGCGTGGATCGAAGCCAAACAGCGCGAAGACCCAATGCAGCCCCACAGTGCGCCCCACCGCGTCGATTGCCACCGCGCCCTCGGCAAGGTCCGCATAGACGAAATTGCCCAGCATCGGCAGGATCGCGCCGATCAGAATTGTCGGCATGCGCCCCAGCCTCAGGAACAGATATCCGCCCAGGCTGATCCCCGCGATGGTCATGAAAATGCCGAAGACCTTGGAGGCGAAGGCCACCTCGTCCTTGGTGTATTTCAGGTGCTCAAGGTAGAACGGGAAGGCGAAGCTCGACCACACATTGTAGCACAGCGTGTACGTCAGGATCATCCCGATGACGATCAGCACCCCCCAGCCGAGCCGCGCGGTCAGCTCGGCCAGCGGCGAAATCAGCGCGACATAGAGGTGGTTCGCCGCCGTGCGTGCCGGGGAGACGCGGCGGTCTGGCACGGTCAGTACCGCACGGCCCTGCCGCTTCAGTGCGTTGGTCGTCGCCGCCACGACAAGCGGCACGGCGACCGTCGCCAGCACGATCAGCGGCGCATATTCGCGCGTGAAATCACCCACTGAAGGATGCTTTTCGCCCGGGCCCAATGGGCTCAGCATCACGATCATGAAGCGGATGATCGTGCCGATGGCCCAGGCCCAGCTCGTGCCGACCACTAGCAGCGCGAGGCTCCGCACGCGCGGTTCCAGCTCGCCCGGCTGGGCCAGCGCTTCGTGCAAAGTGCCCTGCTCGGGCCGGGGGGTATCGGGCGCGCGCAGAGTGACGATGCAGATAAAGCCGATCAGCCCCGCCATAAGCACGTATACCAGCGGCCACGACATCCGCCCCGCCAGCACCAGCGCCAAGGCTCCGCCGACAATCGAGGCGATGCGATAGCCGAACTGGTAGATCGAGGAGAGCAGCTCGACCGGCGTGTCCGCGTCCGCCACATCGATCCGCCAGGCATCAACCGCCACGTCCTGCGTGGCAGAGGCCAGCGCGGCGAGGAAGGCGAACAGCGCAAACGTCCCGATGGCGTGCACCGGATCGGTCGCGGCGAGGCCCGCAAAGCCCAGCACCATCGTGATCTGGCACAGCAGGATCCAGCTCTTGCGCCGCCCCAGTGCATCGAGCCCCGGAAGCGCCAGCCGGTCAACCAGCGGCGACCACAGGAACTTGAACGAATAGCTAAGCCCGATCCACGAAAGCACGCCAATGGTCGCGAGATCGATCTTCACCTCGCCCAGCCAAGCATTGAGCGTGCCGATCAGCAGCGCATAAGGCAAACCCGAGGAGAACCCGAACCCCAGCATGGTCGCCGATTTGCGCGTGCGCAGCGCCAGCACCAGCAACCGCCAGCCCTTGGGGCGGGGCGGCACCACTGTTTCAGTTGCGACGGTGATTGCCATAGCTCCTCGTTACGATCCGGATGCGTGAGATTTTTGCTATGACGCAAGCGCCCTTATGATCCTACCGTTGCGGCATCACGAGAGCGGTAAGCGCGAACACGCTGCCATAGCCAAGCACGAACAGGCTCATCGTAGAATTTTCCCGCGATAAGAGCCAAACCAATAGCCAACGCAATCACCACAGCATAACGGATCTCTGGACTAATAATGGGAAATCCTGGAATTAGATCTAAAATACTCATCAACGGCATATGCACTATGTAGATTGGATAGGATAGGATATGTACGCACTAATTTTTGAAATATTCATCCAAAAATTTGACGGTTTGTCATTGGATGCACTTGCGACCAAAAACGGAAACAAAATAAATACCGTAAGAATAGTGAACAGCATCTCGTAGAGCTTTGTACCCTGCACCGGAACGCTAAGGAGACCAATCAACAGGGGTGCAAGAACCCAGGCAGGCAACCCGGGCACATACAAGCGGCCCGCTGCAAACAGTCGCTGTATCAGCACTCCGAACGTGAAAGGGAATGCAACACGCATGAGCCCCTGCCCCATAGTCGACCACTCGTAGCCGAAATTCATTTCGCCGGATGACGCCAGCATTGCCGCTAAGGCAATCCCCAATCCGGCCGTTGCGACCGCAATCGTGCGCGTCGAAAGGCGCGGGATTAGAGCTACATAGGCAAGGTTGGCGATTATCTCGAAAAAGAGCGACCAGACAGGCTGGTTGGTCGAAAACGGCAGGTCGAGGAACGGTTGCGGGAGTGCAAGAATGGCCAGTGGCATAGCCACCAGTGCACGAACGACAAGGCCCAGCCAGCTCTTCTCTATCCCCTCAATGACGAGGCCGAGTGTGCCTAGGACCGCACCAAGAAAAATCAGAGGGTAGAGCCGAATGACCCGAGCGATAACAAAATCAAGAATCGACATGCGGCCGGATGCAAGCCGCTCGCCATAGGCATGTCCAATAACGAACCCGATTAGAATGAAGAAAAAATCGACAGCAAGATAACCGTGCCAATGTTCAAAGCCGGGAATCCAGAACCGGCGATGAAAAATGACGACCATAACGGCTGCGACACCGCGCAAGCCGTCCATCGTGTAGAAATGCGCTGTTTTCGCGTTTTGCTTTGCGAGAC
>CANFIV010000231.1 GCA_947446935.1 Sphingomonadaceae bacterium
CAATAAGGCAAGTAGATGCCCAAACGCACTGACATCTCCTCGATCCTGATCATCGGCGCCGGGCCGATTGTCATCGGCCAGGCTTGCGAGTTCGATTATTCGGGCACGCAGGCGGTGAAGGCGCTGAAGGAAGAGGGCTACCGCGTGGTCCTCGTCAATTCGAACCCCGCCACGATCATGACCGATCCGGACATGGCGGACGCGACCTATGTCGAGCCGATCACGCCCGAGATTGTGGCCAAGATCATCGCCAAGGAGCGCCCCGACGCGGTGCTGCCGACGATGGGCGGGCAGACCGCGCTGAACACCGCGCTGGCGCTGGCGAACGACGGCACGCTGGAGAAGTACGGCTGCATCATGATCGGCGCGGATGCCGAGGCCATCGACAAGGCCGAAGACCGCATGAAGTTCCGCGACGCCATGGACAAGATCGGGCTCGAATCCGCCCGCTCCGGCATTGCCCATACGGTGGAGGAAGCGCTTGCCGTGCTGGAGCGCACCGGGCTGCCTTCGATCATCCGGCCCAGCTTCACGATGGGCGGCACCGGCGGTGGGATTGCCTACAACAAGGACGAATTCGTCAAGATCGTGCGCGGGGGCATCGAAGCCTCGCCCACCAACGAGGTGCTGATCGAGGAATCGCTGCTCGGCTGGAAAGAGTACGAGATGGAGGTTGTTCGCGACAAGAACGACAACTGCATCATCATCTGCTCGATCGAGAACGTCGATCCGATGGGCGTGCACACCGGCGATTCGATCACGGTCGCCCCGGCGCTGACGCTGACCGACAAGGAATACCAGATCATGCGCAATGCATCGATCGCGGTCCTGCGGGAAATCGGCGTTGAAACAGGTGGTTCGAACGTACAGTTCGCGGTCAACCCGAAGGATGGGCGCCTGATCGTGATCGAGATGAACCCGCGTGTTTCGCGGTCGTCGGCGCTGGCGTCCAAGGCCACCGGGTTCCCGATTGCGAAAGTCGCAGCCAAGCTGGCGGTGGGCTACACGCTCGACGAGATCATGAACGACATCACCGGCGCGACCCCGGCGGCGTTCGAGCCGACGCTGGATTATGTCGTCACCAAAATCCCACGCTTTGCCTTTGAAAAGTTCAAGGGCGCCGAGCCGCTGCTGGGCACGGCGATGAAGTCGGTCGGCGAAGTCATGGCTATTGGCCGGAATTTCCAGGAATCGGTGCAGAAGGCGCTGCGCGGGCTGGAAACAGGGCTCGACGGGTTCAACCGCGTTGTCGAACTGGAAGGCGCGACCCGCGACCAGATCATCGCCGCGCTGAGCCGGGCGACACCCGAGCGGCTGCTGGTGATCGGCCAGGCCTTCCGTGAGGGGCTCTCGGTCGAGGATGTCCACGCTGTCACCAAATACGAGCCGTGGTTCCTGCGTCAGATCGCCGAGATCATTGCCGAGGAAAAGCGCATCAGCGTCGAAGGCCTGCCGATCGACGCGGCTGGGTTGCGGCGTCTGAAGGCCATGGGCTTTTCCGACAAGCGGCTGGCAACGCTCGCTGTGCGATCTGTCGGTGTGGCGGGCGGCCTGGGCGAGACGCAGGCACGCCGTTCGGGTCTGCTGCACGATGTGCTCAGTGCCATGGCGGGCGCGACGAGCGAGGACGAAGTCCGTGCGCTGCGCCACCGGCTGGGCGTGCGGCCCGTGTTCAAGCGGATCGACAGCTGCGCGGCCGAGTTCGAGGCGGTGACGCCGTACATGTACTCGACCTATGAGAGCGGCCTGTTCGGCGCGCCCGAGTGCGAATCGGCACCGACGGACAAGAAGAAGATCGTGATTCTGGGCGGCGGGCCGAACCGGATCGGGCAGGGGATCGAGTTCGATTACTGCTGCTGCCATGCGTGTTTCGCGCTCGGCACCACCGATCCCGCCAGCGGCGAAGCCGGCGCCGGGTTCGAGACGATCATGATCAACTGCAATCCCGAGACCGTCTCGACCGACTACGATACCTCGGACCGGCTCTATTTCGAACCACTGACCGCCGAGGACGTGCTCGAAGTGCTCGATGCCGAGAAGGCCAACGGTACCTTGGTGGGCGTTATCGTGCAGGTCGGTGGGCAGACGCCGCTGAAACTGGCGCAGGCGCTGGAGGACGCGGGCATTCCGATCCTCGGCACTTCGCCCGATGCTATCGACCTTGCCGAAGACCGCGAGCGGTTCAACGGGCTGGTCGAAAAGCTTGGGTTGCGTCAGCCCGCTGGCGCAACCGCGCGCAGCCGCGATGAGGCAGTCGCAGTGGCGACGCGCATCGGCTACCCCGTGCTGATCCGCCCGAGCTATGTTCTGGGCGGCCGCGCGATGGAGATCGTCGACAGCGAAGCGCAACTCGATGATTATATCGCGACAGCGGTGAACGTCTCGGGCGACAGCCCGGTGCTGATCGACCAGTATCTGCGCGATGCGATCGAATGCGATGTCGATGCGCTGGCTGACGGCGATGATGTGGTCGTGGCCGGTGTGCTCCAGCATATCGAGGAAGCGGGCATCCATTCGGGCGACAGCGCCTGCACGCTGCCGCCCTACAGCCTGCCCGCAGAGATCATCGCCGAGATGGAACGGCAGGCGGTTCTGCTCGCCAAGGCGCTCAACGTTTGCGGCCTCATGAACATCCAGTTCGCGGTTAAGGACGGCGAGGTCTACCTCATCGAAGTAAACCCGCGCGCCAGCCGCACAGTGCCATTCGTGGCCAAGGCGATCGGCCAGCCGATTGCCAAGTTCGCGGCGCGGATCATGGCGGGCGAAAAGCTCAAGGATTTGCCGCCGATCAAGCGCGACATCGGCTATATGGCGGTGAAGGAGGCGGTCTTCCCCTTCGCGCGCTTCCCCGGCGTCGATCCGGTGCTTTCGCCCGAGATGAAATCGACCGGCGAGGTCATGGGCATCGATCTCGGCTTCCCGGTGGCTTTTGCGAAGGCGCAGCTGGGCGCGGGTATGGTGTTGCCTGAAAGCGGCACGCTGTTCGTTTCGGTGAAGGATACCGACAAGCCGGTGGTCCTGCCCGCCGTGCACAAGCTGGCAAACCTCGGCTTCCGGATTTGCGCCACTGGCGGGACCGCGGATTATCTGAGCGCGGCCGGGGTGAAGTGCGAGCGGGTGAACAAGGTGGCCGAAGGGCGGCCGCATATCGTCGACCGGATCATCGACGGCGATATCGCGTTGATATTCAACACCACCGAAGGCTGGCAAAGCCACAAGGACTCGCAATCGATCCGTGGATCTGCGCTCTATGGCAAGGTGCCCTATTTCACCACGGCGGCGGGCTCGGTGGCCGCAGCCGAGGCAATCGAGGCGTTGTGCAGCGCCGAACTTGCGGTCCGGTCGCTGCAGGATTATTATCGAGACGCTTCCACGTGATCCCCCGCATCGCGGCAGTGTGAGTCCGGACCGGCACCTTGCCGGCCGGAGGGGAACGGTTTTCCCTTGGTCCAGCGGGACAAGGGATTGAAAGGAAAGAGGAATACGGATGGCTAGTGTTGAAAAGCTGCCGATGCTGGCGGAAGGCTATGCAAAGCTGACGGCCGAGCTGAAGGCGCTGCGCGAGGAACGGCCCCTGATCATCGATGCGATCGAGGAAGCCCGCGCGCACGGCGATCTTTCCGAAAATGCCGAATATCATGCCGCGAAAGAGCGTCAGGGCCAGGTAGAAGCGGCAATCGGCGATCTGGAAGACAAGATCAGCCGGGCGCAGATTATCGATCCGACAACGCTTTCGGGCGACCGCATTGTGTTTGGCGCGACAGTCACGCTGCTTGACGATGCGGACAAACCGGTGCGCTATCAGATTGTCGGCCAGGCCGAGGCGGATGCCAAAGTGGGCCGGATCAGCTACAACTCGCCGTTGGGCCGCGCGCTGATCGGCCGCCGGGTAGAGGACGAGATCGAAGTGACCGTGCCTTCGGGCGACCGCTTCTATGTTGTCGAGAAAATCGAGTTTATCTGAAGCCTTGCGAGGCATTCCAACCAAAAGGGCTGCAGACGGGAGTCTGCAGCCCTTTTGGTGTGTGCGCGCTTATTGCGCCGGGTCTTGGGGCGGAAGGTCCGGCTCGAGCAGCTTGTGCAAGTGGACGATCACATAGCGCATTTCGGCATCGTCCAC
>CANFIV010000232.1 GCA_947446935.1 Sphingomonadaceae bacterium
CCACCAGCACGTCGATCGCGTTCGACCGCACCAGCGTATCGACGATCTCCAGCGCCTGTTCGCCCGTATCGGGCTGCGAGACGATCAGCTCATCGATGTTGACGCCGAGCTTCTTGGCATAGACCGGATCGAGCGCATGCTCGGCATCGACGAAGGCCGCAGTGCCGCCGCCCCGCTGCGCCTCTGCAATCACGTGCAGCGCCAACGTGGTCTTGCCCGAGCTTTCCGGGCCGTAGATCTCGATCACCCGGCCGCGCGGCAAGCCGCCAACGCCCAGCGCGATATCAAGACCGAGCGATCCGGTGGGAATCACTTCGACCTGCATGGTCTCCTTCGAGCCCAGCCGCATCGCCGAACCCTTGCCGAACGCCTTGTCAATCTGGGCGAGCGCTGCATCGAGCGCCTTCTGACGGTCCATGTCCTTGTCTTTGCCTTCCTGGATAAGCTTCAACTGTGCCGCCATGGCTGCTTTCCCTTGCTAGTGATGGCTGACCTGAACCGTCAACACCAGCCTTGTACCCATTATGTTCTATTGGAACAAGGGGAGAACGACATTCCTCGCCAAATTGGAGCAGAAATACTCCATGGGTTTGGCAATATGGGATTTTATCCATGAACCGGCAGCGTGCGAGTGTGTTCCAGACACCTCGGAGCGGAAAAATGCCACCAGTTCTGCACAATTTTTCCGGGGACGAAGACCCAATCGGGCAAAGTGACCGGCGATTGACAGCCATCCGGCCCGTTCGTAGCCTTTCCCCGCTGGGCCGGTTGCGCCGGGCATTTCCACGGAGACGCGCATGAAGGCCTGGTTCAGCTCGATGGTTTGTGCTGCCGCGATTGGCCTTTCGGTAGGCGCGCCAGCTCGCGCAGCGGACGATCCAGCCCCCGCCATTGCGCTGCGCGTCATGCCGATCAACGATCACCTCACCGCGTTCTACCAGGGTCGGCCAGACGAAGCTTCAGTCAAGCCCGGCCCCAAGCACTGGCCCGATCTCGGCGCGATCTTCGTTGGTGTGGCGACATATGCGATCCATCAGGGCGATACCGCAGTGGTCTATGACACCTTCACCGACACCGCCTCGGCGCAATGGGTGCGTGATTATCTGGCCAAAGTCGGGGTGCGCCGGTTCATTCTGGTAAACAGCCACTGGCACCTCGATCACATCGGCGGGAACGCGGTCTATGCCGACAGCATGCGCATCGCGACCGAGGCGACGCGGCAGAAGCTGACCGACAAGCGCGCCGCGATCGAGGATGGCACAGAGGAAGGGCCGCCCGCAATCAAGCCGCTTCTCGTGCCGAACATCGGGATCGCGCCGGGCAACACAGTGACCTTGATGGTCGGCACAGTCCGCGTGCTGCTGCATCCGGAGGCGATCCATTCCGCCGATGGACTGGTGATCGAGTTGCCCGACGACAAAATCCTTCTCGCCGGTGACACGCTGGAAGACACCGCAACATTCGTCGCCGAACCACAGACCATTCCGCAGCAGTACAGCAATCTGGGTGCCATGCGGCAGTGGGGCTTTACCAGGATCCTGCCCAACCACGGCAATCCGCAAGTGATCGCCAAGGGCGGCTACGGCCTCGGCCTTATCGACATGACCCGCGCCTATATCCGCCGGCTTGTCGAACATTCCCACGACGCAGACTTCCAGACGCAGACGCTCGAGAGCTATGTCGGTGATGCGGTAAAGCGCGGTGATGTCAGCGTATGGTGGGCCTATCACGAAGCCCATGCCAACAACCTCGCCGTTGTGGCCAAGGCATGGAAAGATCAACCGATTCCGGCATTCGATACGCTGCCCTGATCGGTTGCTGGGATCGAACGCAGCCTGCCAGACCGCCTAGCGCGCGCGAACCCTGTAGCATTTGGCAAGCGCCTGCGAGAGTGTGGGCGCGGCGCCCAATGGCGCGATATCGATAGTGATCTTGCCACTGGAGAGGTCCGTTCCCGGAGTCCGTACCATCAGCAAATCGATCGCGGATTGCAAAAGAGCAAATCCCGTGATGCCTAGCGCGCCTTCAGCACATCCTCCACCGCAGCGCAGATCTGCGCGACGCTGAATGGCTTGGCGAGGAAATACATGCCCGGAATGTCGATCTCGCGGCGCAGCTGTTCTTCGGCATAGCCGGACATGAACAACACCGGCAGATCGGGCCGCAGGCGGCGGATTTCACGCGCCATGGCCGGCCCATCCATGCTCGGCATGACCACGTCGGACAGCACGAGGTCGAAATCGCTGCCGCCGTCGATTGCGCGGCCAAGCGCTTCGAGTCCATCCTCGCCATCGGCGGCGGTGGTCACTTCATAACCCTGACGGACCAGCGCCCGCTCGGCCACGGCGCGCACAGTGTCCTCGTCCTCCACCAGCAGCACGCGCCCGCCACCGGACCACTGGCGGCGCTTGGCCGGCTGCGCGGCGGCGACGGCCTGTGCGGCGGCCTCTGCGGTCTCCGCTGCGTCGGGCACATGCACAGGCAGGTAGATCGAGAAGCGCGTGCCCTTGCCCACTTCGCTCTCGGCAAAGATGAAACCGCCCGATTGCTTGACGATACCATAGACGGTCGAAAGGCCGAGCCCGGTGCCCTTGCCCTTCTCCTTGGTGGTGAAGAACGGCTCGAAGATCTTGCCGATCTGCGCGGGCTTGATGCCGTGGCCGGTGTCCTCGACGATGAGCGCCGTGTAGTCACCAACTGGCAGAATCTCGCTCTTCATCGCGCGCACGTCCGCCGCCGTAACGCGCTTCGTCATCAGCCGCAGCACGCCGCCGGTCTTGCCTGCGATAGTGCCACCGCTGCCGGACATCGCATCGCGCGCGTTGACTCCAAGGTTGAGCAGGACTTGCTCCAGTTGCACCGGATCGGCACGGACCAGCCCGAGGTTGCGGTCGTGGGTCACTTCGAGAACGATCTTCTCGCCCAGCAGGCGCTTTAACAGGGTCGATATCTCGGCCACCACATCGGGGAGCTGGAGAACCTCCGGGCGTAAAGTCTGCTGGCGCGAAAACGCGAGCAGCTGGCGCGTAAGGCTGGCCGCGCGGTTCGAATTGGCCCGGATCTGCTGAATATCGTCGTAGTCGCTGTCGCCGGGCGTGTGGCGCATCAGCATGAGATCGCAGTAGCCGATGATCGCGGTGAGCACGTTGTTGAAGTCGTGCGCCACACCGCCCGCGAGCTGGCCCACGGCCTGCATCTTGGTGGCCTGCGCGATCTCGCGCTTGAGCCGTGTCTCTTCCGAGGAGTCCTTGAGGCTGAGGATCACCGCGCCCTCGCCCAGCCCGCGCACCCCGGCCAGGCTGAGTGAAACCGGGTCCTCGGGAGAAGTGCGCAGCCGGACGGCAACATCGCCTGCCCCCCCTGCCCCTTGGGCAAAGCGGCGCACGGCATCGGCCAGCGCGCCCTTGTCTTCGCGGATCACAAGGTCGGAAGGGTATGGCGGCGGCGCGCTCTCGTCGTGCCCTGCCGCGCGCAGGAAGGCCTTGTTGGCAAAGAGGAAACGGCCATCACGGTCGGTCATGGCGAGGCCCAGCGGCAAGCGCGCAAGTAGTGCCTCGATCTGCGGCAGGCCGGTGCGGGCATCGCCCACCCCGCCCTGATTGTCGATCAGCAGGAACAGTGACGGGGTCTGCGCGGGATCGGCCAAAGCCCCATCCATAGCGACAATGTCGGGATCGGCAATCGGCACATGGATCAGCCGCACGGACGCGCCCTTCGTGCCCTCGCGCGCATAAAAAATGCGTTCCTGCTCGTCCGCGCTGAAATAGCCGACGAAATCGGTTCCGATGATATTGGCCTCGGCCTCGCCAGCCGCGCGTGCGGTGAACAAGGGATTGGCCGCGTGAATCCGGCCATCGGGCGCAACGACTGCCGCCTGGATACCCTCGCGCGCCAGCGCCCTGCCGACTTTGCCGCCGAGATGATCAATGGCTTCTGTCAGCGCATCACGCCGGACGACCGGCTCGAAACGCCACACCAGAAAGTCCTCGCCGCGCCCGGCACGGTCGATTTCGAGTCGCCACTGGACGCCTGCGGCATCGATCCTCTCGACAACAGCCCGTCGGTCGCGCCAGGCGGCACGGGCCGCCGCCTCGACCATTTCCTGCTGCGCCGCCTC
>CANFIV010000233.1 GCA_947446935.1 Sphingomonadaceae bacterium
CCATCATCAACCTGCCCAGCTTCAAAGCCGACCCGGCACGCCACGGCTGTCGCAGCGACACGGTGATCGCGGTCAACTTCACCGAGAAGCTGATCCTCATCGGCGGCACCGCCTATGCCGGCGAGATGAAGAAGTCGGTCTTCGGCATTCTCAACTACCTGCTCCCCGTGAAGGGCGTGATGCCCATGCACTGCTCAGCCAATATCGGCGCTGACGGGACGACAGCGGTGTTCTTCGGGCTTTCGGGCACAGGCAAGACAACGCTTTCGGCCGATGCCAGCCGCACTCTGATCGGCGATGACGAGCATGGCTGGTCGGACACGGCGGTCTTCAACTTTGAAGGCGGCTGCTATGCCAAGATGATCCGGCTTTCGGCTGAAGCCGAGCCCGAAATCTTCGCCACGACCAAGCGCTTCGGCACGATCCTCGAGAATGTGGTGATCGACCCCGAAACCCGGAAAATCGATCTCGACGACGCCTCGCTCGCCGAGAACAGCCGCGGTTCGTACCCCATCGATTTCATCCCGAACACCAGTGAGCACAATCTCGGCCCGGTGCCTTCGAATATCATCTTCCTGACTGCGGACGCCTATGGCGTGTTGCCGCCGATCGCACGGTTGACCCCGGATCAGGCGATGTATCACTTCCTCTCGGGCTACACTGCGCGCGTCGCGGGAACCGAAATCGGCGTGACCGAGCCGGAAGCCACCTTCTCCACCTGCTTCGGCGCGCCGTTCATGCCCCGCCACCCGTCGATCTACGGCAACCTGCTCAAGGAGCGGATCGCCAAGGGCGGGGTGAAGTGCTGGCTGGTCAACACAGGCTGGTCGGGCGGTCTTGCCACCACGCCGGGAATCAAACGGATGCCGATCAAGGCAACCCGCGCGCTGCTCAACGCCGCGCTAGATGGGAGCCTCAATTCGGCTGAATTCAGCATTGATCCCAACTTTGGCTTTGAAGTGCCGGTCGCGGTGCCGGGCGTGGACACCAAGCTGCTCGATCCGCGCGGCGCGTGGGCAGACGGTGCAGCCTACGACCGCACAGCGCAGGAGCTTGTGCGCAAGTTCATCGATAACTTCGCGCAGTTTGCCGATCATGTGGATGAGAGCGTGCGACAAGCTGCGCCCGTCGCGGCCTGATGTAGACGCTTCCCGGTTTAACCGGGATACGCAAGGCACGACGGGACTTGAACCCGCTTACAGGAGGCTCCGCCGTGTGCGGGGCCTCCTTTCCTTTTTGCGAAAGACCCCCTTTTTCCAAGAAAGCACGGGCAATGACCGATCATCCCATCCGCCCCTTCGCCAATGACATCGCCGTGCGCAGTGTGGGCGAGGGCCTGCTGGCGCGCACACTGCCAAAGGCGGAGTGGACGCACGAATCCCACCTCGCCGCCTGCCTCTGGCTGGTGCGCGAGCGGCCAGACTTCACGCCTGAGAGCGAGTTGCCCAACACGATCCGCACCTACAACGTGGCAGTGGGCGGCGAGAACACCGACAGCGCAGGGTATCATGAGCCGCTTACGCAGCTCTACATTCGCGGTGTGCGCGCCTTTGCGGCGAGCCTGCCGGAAGGCACAGCACTTGTCGATGCGGTGAACGCATTGCTGTCCAGCGAGATCGGGGACCGCCAGTGGCCGCTGTGCTTTTATTCGAAAGAGCGTCTGTTCAGCGTCGCAGCCCGGCGCGGCTGGGTGGAACCTGATCTGAGCGACGTACCGGCGGGGTGAGAACCCTCACCCTGTTCGGCGTGGTACAAACGGATATGTGCGGCGCTCGACAACTTCCTGCACCGCGCGGTGGGCTTCCTTGATCGCGGCATCGGTGTGGGGGCTGGCAGCGGCGTCGCTGTTGGCAATGCTGACGAGACCAAAGGGCTGGCGGCCGATCACGCAAGGCCGTTCCGGACACTCGGAGTATACCCATTCGACCGGATCGTAGATGCTGTTGTAGGTGTAGGAATAGCCGTGCGGCCAGCGGTTCATGGTGATTGCAGCAATATCACGCGCGGCATCGAACCCGGCACCGCCGAGCATACGCTGAAGCTGGCGGCGGGTTTCCCGCTCGAAATCGGAAAAAGTGATCTCGAGCAATTCCGCCCTGCCGATGCGGTGCTGATCGCGGCGCGGCAGGCCGGGCTTGTTCATGTATTTGACGAGGTGCAGCACGATTGGCTCGTCCGGCGTTTGCGGATGCTTGAGATCGCCAAGACTGACCGCTTCGGTGAGGCCGACTTCCTGATGATACATCGTCGGGCAATGGAAATTGGCCGCGCCCAGCTTCACGAAAGGCCGCCAGTTTGTCACCGCCACGCTGGTGTAGACCATCGGACCCTTCACGCCATAGGCCAGCGCTTCCTTTTGCGGCTGCGGCAATTCGGGCATGAGGTAGGGGATCATCATGTTCCAGCAGGCCATGATCACAGCCTTGCCGCGCACCTCGACGAGCTTCCCATCTTTGGCATAGTGCACCGCGACCTCGCCCGCATTGGCCGGATCGCCGCGATGCGCAACATTGAGGACCACGCTGGAAAGGCGGATGCGGGTAGGCGTGCCAGGCCGGTCGAGCGCCGAATAGTCGATCATCGCCGTGCCCATGTCTTCCTGCGTGCGGCCAGCGGTCGCCTCAGGCACCAGTTTTGAGACGAGCAGACGCGCAAGCGTTGCGTTCCCATCGGGGAAGTGGATCGATTTGTCGCCCTCGCGCTGCCGGCCGTGTTGGCCGCCGGGGAGATCGGCGAAGAGGTCTGCGGGCACTTCGCCCAGCGCCATGCCGGAAAAGCCGGGATAGCCCTGCACCCAAGCGAACAGCGCGGGCACAGCATCACCGCCCACGCAAAAGCTCGCTTTGCCGATATCTTGGAAGAGCCAGTAAACTTGGGGATCGACTCCGACTTTCTCCATCAGGAACTGCTGGTAGGAATGGCGAGCGAGCCAGTCCTTTTTGGCACTCTGGTCGAGGCCCGGGAGATAGTCGGGCTGCGGGTCGGCAAACAGGCGCGCCAGATCGGCGCGGGCCTTGGCGTTGAGCGGGGCCTTGGCGAGCGTCTCCGGCTCGATCTTGCCGCCGCGCCAGCCGCCGCCCATGGCGAGCACCACGTCCTTGCCGCCGAAGGTTTCGGCATCGAACACCATGCCGTGCCCCATGCCCAGCGACTTGTAGAGCCCGGCGTTTACAGTGTTGTCGCGCTCGTACCGCGCCAGATCGACGCCGAGATCATCGAGCAGCGTGCGCGACCACTGGTCGTAGCGCGAGGGGCTTTCGATATTGAGCGTGCCGCCGTTGCACAGCAGCTTGCGGCCATTGACGGTGAATTCGTTGCGTTTGGCATGGCCGCCGAAATCGTCGTGATTGTCGAGTACCAGCACTTTCGCGCCCGGGCCGACGCGCTTGTGGAAGAAATGCGCCGCCGAAAGCCCCGAAAGCCCGCCACCCACGATCACGAGATCATAAGTCTCGCCGCTGTCCGTGGCGTCGGCCAGCTTAAGCGTGCCATCGCGCAAGGCATGCGCCGCCTCGAACGCGCCGGCGTGCGAACCGCGAAGCCCGGTGCGCGTCGGCGGATAGGGGCTGGCATCGTTTTGGGCGGCCATCATGGGCGTGCCCGCCATGGCGAGGCCCGGCATCCCGGCAGCCAATGCGCTGGTGCCCACAGCGACGCCGTTGATGAAGTCGCGCCGCGAGATCGCCCGGTCCATGCCCAGTTGCCGATCATCGTTGGTCATGCGCTTTGCCCCTTTGTCCTGAAGGGCACAGATTTGCGACCAAAGGCCGCGCTGTCCAGCCTGAAACCGTTCAGCCGGCAAAGGCGGGGGTGGCGCGCAGCAGGTTGTAAGCCTCGACCACCGCCTGAAGCTGGCCCTCATGGCTGCGGTCCCCGCCGTTGCGATCGGGGTGGTAGCGGCGCACCAGCTGCGAATAACGCGCGCGCAGAGCCTTGCGATCGGCATCGAAATCGAGACCCATGACTTCGTAGGCACGGCGTTCTTCAGGGCCAATGCCGCGCCGCGCGGCATCCTGCCGGTGCAGCGCATCCTCGCGGCGCAGCTTCGCGCGGCGGGCGATGGCATCGAGCGGATCGGCAAAATCGTTCCAGCGCGGGGCCTGA
>CANFIV010000234.1 GCA_947446935.1 Sphingomonadaceae bacterium
CGCCTGATCAGGCCAATGCCTGGCATGCGGCGGGCGTCGCCAGCGGCGGCACCACCTGCGAAGATCCGCCGGGGCCGCGCGAAGGTTCGCCTTACTATCTCGCCTATCTGCGCGATCCGGACGGCAACAAGCTGTGCGCGCTGCATGTGATCGGCAGCTGAAGTAGATATGATGAGTGCTGACATGACGTTTGAGACTGTATCGACAAGCAAAGCGCACGGCGGCACGCTGGGCGTCTATCGGCACCAATCCACCGCGACGGGGACAGGGATGACCTTTTCGGTCTTCCTGCCCCCGCAGGCGGAAGCGCCCGGCGCGAAACTGCCGGTGCTGTTCTATCTCTCAGGGCTGACCTGCACCCACGCCAACGTGACGGACAAGGGCGAATACCGGCGCATCTGTGCCGAACTCGGCCTGATCTTCGTCGCCCCAGATACCAGCCCGCGTGGCGAGGGTGTGGCGGATGATCCGGCCGGTGCCTATGATTTTGGCCTCGGCGCAGGATTCTATGTCAACGCGACGGAAGAGCCATTCGCGGCGCATTACCGCATGTGGGACTATATCGCGCACGAACTGCCCGCGCTGATGGAGGATCATTTCCCGATTGATCCTGCACGCATGGGCATCACCGGCCATTCGATGGGCGGTCACGGTGCACTAACCCTCGGCCTGACGTTTCCGGAAACCTTCAAGTCCCTCTCGGCCTTCGCTCCGATTGTCGCGCCGGGGCAGGTGCCCTGGGGTCACAAGGCGCTCGGCGGCTACCTTGGGCAGGATCCCGCCGCTTGGCGCGCGAATGATGCCGTCGCGCTGATCGAGGACGGCAAGCGCCCGGCCGGCGATGTGCTGGTCGATCAGGGCGGGGCGGATTCGTTTCTGGTCGAGCAACTGCGGCCCGAACTGCTTGAAGCGGCTTGCAAGACTGCGGGGATCGACCTGACGCTGCGTTTGCAGCCGGGTTACGATCACAGCTACAACTTCATCTCGACCTTCATGGAAGACCATATCCGCTGGCATGCCCAGCGGCTTTGAGATCCTAGCCCCCGCGTTTGCGCGGGGGCGACCCGATCAATCCTCGCGCACGTCCCGCGCGATTGCATCCAGCAGGCCGTTGACGAACTTCGCCTCGCGGTCGTCGAAAAAGGCGTGGGCCACGTCGAGATACTCGTTGATCACGATGCTCACGCTGATGTCCTGTCGCGCCAGCAGTTCATAGGCCCCCGCGCGCAGGATCTGAAGCATCGTCCGGTCGAGCCGGGCAATCGACCAACCCTGCGCCAGCCGATCAGCGAGCCGGCCGTCGATCTCGTCAAGCCGTGCCGCCACGCCGCGCACCACGTCGTCGAAGAATGCGACATCGGCCTCAATATACTGGTCGTCCTCGATTTCCGCCCCGAGCCGGTGCATGTGGAACTCGTCGAGCAACGCCGTCAGCGGCGTTTGCTCCATCTCGAGCTGATACAGCGCCTGCACGGCGGCAAGCCGCGCGGCAGATCGGGCGGGCAGGCGGGCAGGGCCCTTTACGCGACTCATATACCAAGCCTCAATTCGATCGAGCGGGCGTGCGCGGCAAGGCCCTCGGCCTCTGCGAGCGCAATGGCGGCGGGCCCGATCGCTCCGATCGAAGCCTCGGACACCGCGATAAAACTGGTGCGCTTCATGAAATCGAGCACCGACAGGCCCGAAGCAAACCGAGCGCGCCGCCCGGTGGGCAGAACGTGGTTGGGCCCGGCAACATAGTCACCGATGGCCTCGGGCGTATGCCGACCTAGAAACACCGAGCCAGCGTGGCGGATGTCGGCAAACAGGGCTTCGGGATCACTGGTTGCGATCTCCACATGCTCGGCCGCCAGAGCATTTGCGAGCGCCGGCGCCTCGTCCAGCGACTCCACCACAATGATTACCCCGTGCGCGTCCCAACTCGCCTTGGCGACAGCGGCGGTTGGTAGCAGCGCGATTTCGGACTGAACGGCCGCCTCAACCGCATCGGCAAATGCGGCATCGTCGGTGATCAGGATCGCCTGCGCCAAGGGATCATGCTCGGCCTGGCTGAGCAGATCGGCGGCGATCCATTGCGGTTCATTTGCCCCGTCGGCGATCACGAGAATTTCGGAGGGTCCTGCAACCATATCGATGCCGACCACGCCAAACAGCTGCCGCTTGGCTTCCGCCACCCAGGCGTTGCCCGGCCCGGTGATCACATCGACCGGAGCGATGCGCTGCGTGCCATAGGCCAGCGCGGCGACGGCTTGAGCCCCGCCGACGCGCCACACTTCGTCCACGCCCGCGAGATGCGCGGCGGCGAGTACCAGCGGATTGACCAGGCCCTTTGGGGTCGGTGTCGTCACGACAAGCCGCTCCACACCGGCAACCTTGGCCGGGATCGCGTTCATCAGCAGCGAGGAGGGATAGGCTGCGCGCCCACCGGGCACATAGAGCCCCGCGCCATCGACCGCGCGCCACTTCGCGCCCAGGCGCACGCCCACGGCATCGATGTGGTCACGGTCCTCAGGCAACTGGGCTTCATGATAGGTGCGGATGCGTTGCGCAGCGAGTTCGAGCGCGGCCCGCAAATCGGGGGCCAACGCGTCAAACGCCTCGCGGCATTCCTCCGCCGAAATCCGCCAGTTCTCGCCCGCCAGAAGGTGTCCGTCGAACCGCGCCGTGTATTCTGCCAGCGCCTCGTCGCCACGCGCGCGAACCTCTGCGATGATCGCCGCAACGTCGTTCGCCACGCCAGCATCGCTTTCACGCCGGTCATTGACGACCGCTGCGAAAGCCGCGCCGAAGGTGGCATCGCTGGAGCGCAGGCGCTGCATCAGGCGGCCTTGGCCCCCGCGACGAGCTCGCGGAAGGTGTCGATCAGGCCGCCAAGCCGCGCGCTGTCAGTCTTGAGCGCAGCACGGTTGACGATCAGCCGCGCCGAAACCGGCATGATCCGGCTGGTTTCAACAAGCCCGTTGTCCTTCAGTGTCTGGCCCGAGGACACCAGATCGACAATCCGACTGGCAAGGCCCAGCGAAGGCGCAAGTTCCATCGCGCCGTTGAGCTTCACCACTTCGGCCTGCACGCCCAGCTTTTCAAAGTGCCGCCGCGTAAGGCTGGGATACTTGGTTGCGACCCGTGCATGGCTTTCGCGCGCATTGGCCCCGCCTTCTAAAGCGCTCGCCGGTTCCGCCACCGAGAGGCGGCAGTGCCCGATATCGAGATCGACCGGCGCATAGAGATCGGCATAGTCGAACTCGTCGATCACGTCGGAGCCGACAATCCCCGCCTGCGCTGCGCCGTGGGCCACGAACGTCGCCACATCGAACGCGCGCACGCGGATAATGGTCACGTCATCGCGGCTCGTGGCAAAGCTCAGCTTTCGCGAGGCCTTGTCGAAAAACGCCGCCTCGGGCACCACACCGGCGCGTTCGAGCAAAGGCAGCGCTTCGTCAAGAATGCGGCCTTTGGGCAGAGCGAAGACGAGAGGGGCAGACTGGGTCATGGCACCTGAGCCCCTATGGCAAAGGGCCGGAAAGGGCAACCTTATGGAAGCGGTGATGGATGGCAGCGATGTCGCGGCGGCGATCGTCTGGCAGGCGGATCACGCGGCGAAGAACGGCGCGCCGTGCACAGGCCGCGTCGTGCGCGCCCAGCTTGCTCTGCTGGACGGCGCGACCAAGACCGGCCACCGCCTCGCCACATGGCCGGGCAAGCCGCTGGAAGATGCCTTGCCGCTGCGGCTGGCGGGCGGCTTCCACCATCTGGTGCTTTCTGGCGCGGACGCCCGCCTCCTGCCTGTGTATCGCGGGGAGCTGACCGATCAGACGGCCATCGATGCGCTGGTTCTGGACCTGACCCGCACCCACGACAACGCGCTTCTGCCATGGCTTGACGGCCCGCCGCAGACCAACGAAGCGGGCCGCTCAGCTTCGATCATGGCCGCGCTGCTCTGGCTGTCGCCGCGCATCGGCCCGCGGTTCGAAATGAATGAGCTGGGTGCCAGCGCGGGCGTCAACACGATGATGGAGCGCTATTTTTACGATCTCGGTGGCACAACTGCCGGGCTGGACCGCTCCCCGATGCGAATCGTGCCCGAATGGCGCGGCCC
>CANFIV010000235.1 GCA_947446935.1 Sphingomonadaceae bacterium
CACGGCCCCGCAGAGTGAGCGGTCTAACGGGCACCGATGCACCCTCCCGCACGGAATCAGGCAGGGGCAAGCCCCCGCCGGAAGAGCGGTCCATTAGCCGGGACGGGTCGGTTTGGCAATGGGGCTGCGAAAGCGATCCCGCGCGATACCAGGGCCACCGCCGATTCCGGCACCAGCAGCAGCCGCGCCAACAAGGGCATTGACCCGCTTGCCGCCCTTTCTAGTCTCACGGCGTGGCGCGTGGATGATCGCGCCGTGCCGAAGGGAAAAGTCCATGAAGCGCCGATGTTCAGCCGCTGTCGCAACTCTTCTTCAGGCCACGCTGCTTTCCGCAGCGCTGGCCATATCCAGCAGCGCCAGCGCCGCCGACTTCGGTCCGGGCACCTGGGCCGCCGACGACGACCCCGTGGCCAAGCAGTTGATCGAACAGGAGCGCCGCTGGGGCGTCGATTCGTGCGAGCCGAGCAGTGTCGTCGCGGAGTTTCTGGCCGAGGATTTCATCGGCACCAGCCCGCGCGGGCAGCTTTATCCCAAGGCGGCGATGCTGCCCGCCCCAGGATCGCCTCCGCCCAAGACCGGTGAGCGCAATTGCAAGCTGCTCAAAGCCAAAGTGCGCTTCTTCGGCACCGACCTTGCCGTGATCTACGGCAGCGAGAGTGCGGATTTCAAAGGCCCGCACGGCAAGACCACGACCCGCGTGCTGATCTGGACCGACACCGTGCTGCGCCGCGATGGCAAGTGGCAGGTGATCGCGGTTCAGGACATGGTTGCTCCGCCGGGATGGACGCTGGCGAAATGGAACCCGATGAAATAGCAGCTTCACCTTGACATTTATAACCATATAGGTTATATGCCACGCCGGATCGGGAGCGCGGCTAGGCCGGTCTCGCTTCGCTCCATCCATCGCTTTCGGGCGATGGACGCGGCCGGTGCGGGCACGCAGGGTTCAAGTCGGGGGCGATACCCTCAAGACCTGGGCCAGGCTCCCTCGCCACCCGCGGCAAATGGTCAGTGCTCGAAGAGACAGGGCACGGGTGGTTTACCGCCCGCGCCAAGGCAGTCCCCGCCGCCCGCGAGTCCCGGCCGGCCTGCTTTCGCCTTTGCCGCTTCTGGACCGAGCCGGGATTGCCTCGCACGGCTGCGTCCCGGCCGCTCGCTACAAAGCTGCGCTCGCCTCCCCCTGCGGCACCGATGGCGCCGCGCCGGTCGCGCGATTCGCTTTGCTTTCCCAAGGCGTTACAGTCCGGCTCGCCGCCGGATTTTCGTGTTTGCGCCGGCACCCCAGCGCCGGATCACGTCAGCGCGCGCCCACGGCCACTGCTGAAATCCTCCAGGTACCTGCCGCATCGGTCAGCGCAAAACCCGCCGCCGCCCCGATTTCGCTCGCGGAAGGCCCATAGAACTTGCCCGCCAGATAGCCCCCGGTGCCGTTGGACGCGGAAAAGCCGTTTTCGACCAGAGAGATGGCGGCGGAAAAGTTCTGCGCGGCAAAGGCATGGGTCGATGATCCCGCCCGCTGCGCTTTCATGGCCAGCGTGGCAGTCAGCGCTTTGGTAGCGAAGTCGATCGCGAAGGTGCTCTTGCCGCCGACCGTCCACGGATGGGCGGTATCGGTTCCAGAAACCGCGCTACCCGCGACAATGCCGTTATAGACTGCCTTGCCCGTCGTGGGGATGTTTCCAAACGGCGTGGCCACCCCGGCAAGCGCGATGATATGCGCATCGCTCGCGTTGGCATAAACCTGCTTGGTCACGACCGCCGCAACGTCATAGAACGAAAGGTAGGTCAGATTGATAAGCGGATTGTCAGGACCGGTCTTGAACTGGCGCGCGGTAATCGCATACGTGCCGGCCGTGCTTTGGGCAGTCGTCCGGTATACCGTGTAGGACGCCGTGCTGGCGGCAGCGTCGATCGCACCGGGTTGCAGCACGATATCGGGCAGCGTCGCCGAGGGCGTCTGGAGCAGCGACGCCTTGATCCGGGTGATGCCAGTGGCCGGATCAAAACTCGTCAGAACTGTGTCATCGACACCGCCGGAGGTGCCCGACATCCAGGCATTGAGCGGCGTGTAGGAGATGCGCGCAGGCCCCTTGTCGACAAGGCCGGGGGCATATTTGCCGAACACGACCCCCATGGCCCCCGCCTTGCCATCGGCGCTGAGCACGGAGAACGCGCCGCCCGCCTCGCCCGCGCTCGGCCCGTAGAGATGGCCCTGCCACGTGCCGGAATAGCTGCCAAACCCACCGAACCGGATCGGTCCGGAGAGCGCGCTGGTGCCGGCGGCCAGCTTTCCAGAGGCGGTGAAGTCGCCGACGAGCGAACCGGAAAAGGGATCGATCACACTGGTGGTGCCGGTCAGTTTGACCGAGCCATCGTCGAAATTGACGAAGAGCGTGCCCTTGCCCTTGATGTCGTGGAACTTCGGCAAGGCCGGGTCGCCCAGCGATCCGGCGAGGGTCATCTTGAAGCCGGCTGTGCCGCTCAGCGGCAGGGCACCGGCCGGTGTCCAGTCACCGGTCACCAGATAATGATTGGCGCCCGCCCCTCCGGCACCGACCACACCCAGCTCGGCGCTGCTGTATTCGCCCCAGTAAAGCGCCTTGAGGTTGTTGTAGCGGCCCACCAGAAGCGTGTGCAGGTCGTCGAACGAAGGCCCCCAGGTGATGTATTGGTTGAGTTTGCCCGTGTAGGAGCGGGTCGGCTCGATCAGGGTGTAGACCTTTTTCGCCGGATCATACCGCACCTCGATAGGCGCTGTGTCCGGCGCAACGTCGGCATTGGCATTGGCAGCGACGAACGGCACATTGGCGATCAGCCCGCCGCGCCCGGCGAAGGTTCCCGTAAAAGTGTAGATCGGGATCGCTGCGCCATCGGTCGCGGCGAAAACCCCGCCGACTTCCTGCGCTGCCGGGCCATAGAAATGGCCCGAAAAGTGGTTCCCGGCATCAGCCGATCCGGCAAAATAGCCGGTCGAATCGATATGGCCTGAAAACCCGATACCGAAAACCGGCCGCGCAAAGCTCGCCGGGCCGACCAGTCCGTTCAGCACAATCCCGCCGGTGCCGAAATCGAGCCGGAGCGTGCCGCTGCCCGAAAGCGGGTCGGACTTGAGCTGGTTCGAGTGGACGTTCCCGGCGAAGAAGAGCTTGTAGTCGGCCCGCCCGGCGCGCGGCAGCGCTGCAGCCGGCGTGAGGAAGCCAAAGGTGAAATCGTCTTCTGCCGACAAGCTCGTCGAACCGATGTCGATCCCGCCCGCCGTATTGTGCACGCGAAAGCCTTGGCCGACATATTGGAACCGCCGCCCCGAAGTGCCCGCTTTCGACAAGGCAAACGTATCGCCGCCCACCCGATAGGCGGTGAAGCTCGCTGTCGATCCAGCGGCGTAGACGCTGGCCGCGCCCAGCACTGCCGATTTGGTTCCTGTGGTGATGGTATACGTGCCGGTGGCGGCGTCATAGGCCACAGTGGAGGCCTCGGCCTTGCTGGTCTGCCCTGCAACTGGATAACCCGTCGCATCGCGGCCGAACGTCGCGTCGGAATGGATGGCATCGGCCGGAAAAGTCTGGCTGGCGATCGGCCCGAGCAGGTCCGTGCTTGCCGCCATTGCGACCGCAGGAAGTGCGGCGCCGACAAGACAGGCCGCACCGGAACAGCTCAGGCGAATCGAAGAAGCCATGACCCGCTGGCAATACGCGAGGCCGGGATCGCGGCCAAGCGCCCCAGGGACCGGAACGGAGCGACCAGCCCGCTTACTTGACGAGTTCGACTTCCTCGAAGCTCAGTTCCACCGGGGTGGCGCGGCCGAAGATCGAGACGGCGACCTTGACGCGCTGCTTCTCGAAATCGAGCTCTTCCACCGTGCCGTTGAACGAAGCGAACGGACCGGCGTTGACCTTGACCGAATCGCCGATCTCGTAATCGACCAGCACCTGCTTGCGCGGCTCGGCGGCAGCGGCCTCGCGCGCGCCGAACTAGCGTGCGGCCTCCTTGTCGGAGATCGGCTGCGGCTTGTTGTTGTTGCCGAGGAAGCCGGTGACCTTGGGCGTGTTCTTGACGAGGTGGTAGATGTCGTCGTTCATCGCCA
>CANFIV010000236.1 GCA_947446935.1 Sphingomonadaceae bacterium
CCTCATGCCAAACGCGAGGCTGCGGGGGAAGCCAAGCCCCGTGTCAAGCACGGGGCGACGGACAGGGTGTTTGCAGAGTGTCCGCTTCCCACCAATTCCGGTCGTCCGGTGCGCACGCAAAACTCACGCAATGCGGACACTCCATCCAAGCAACGTATCGGGGCTAACTAGCGCCCCGCCATCGCTTTCGCCTTCGCCAGATACGTCCGCCCGATCCGCAGCAATTCGCCATCCACCAGTTGCGCCGACCACACCCCCAGCCCGTCATGCTTCAGCCCCGCGATCCGGTCGCGGCGCACGATGGTCGAGCGGTGGAGGCGGATGAAGCGTTCGGGGTCGAGCCGGTCTTCCAGCCGCTGGATGGTATGGAGCAGCAAGTAGCTGCGCGCACCGACGTGCAGCCGCACGTAGTCCCGCTCGGCGTCGATCCGCTCGATATCGCCGGACGCGATTCGAACCAGCTCGCTGCGGTGGGGGACCCAGAATTCCTCGATCCAAAGGCTTTCGGCGGCGGCGGGTGCGACTGAGTCCTGCCGGGCGAGTGCACGTTCAACCGCGCGTTCAAGCCGGTCCTGCGCCACCGGCTTGAGCACATAGTCCACCGCATCGAGATCGAACGCCTCGACTGCGAAGTGATCGTGCGCCGTCACGAAAATAACCGCAGGGCGGGGCGACTGCTTGGCCAGCCCGCGCGCGACGCCGAGGCCATCGACTTCAGGCATCGTCATGTCGAGCAGCACGAGTTCGGGCGCGAGCGCTTCGCTCAGCCGCAGCGCCGCCGCACCATCACTGGCAGTGCCAACGACATTGAGCGCCGGAATGCGCGCGCAGAGGATCTGCATGCGCTCCACCGCGAGCGGTTCATCATCGACAATGAGTGTGCGCATTGTGCCCCTTCCTCAATCGCAACCGGCCCGAATGATCGGGATCGTCAGCACCGTGGCATAGCCCCCGGCTGGCAACGGGCCGCTTTCAACGCGCGCCATATCGCCAAACCGGGCGGCAAGCCGGCTCCGCACGTTCTCGAGTCCGATTCCGGTGCCGCCCTCCTGCCCGCCCTTGCCCGGGCCATCATCCGCAACCGTGAGCACGAGTTTGCCACCCGCCTCCTGCGCCGCGATGCGGATGGTGACCGGCCGGGTGCTTGCCGAAACACCGTATTTGATCGAGTTTTCCACCAAAGGCTGCAGGATCATGCCGGGTACGCAGGCGTTTTCCAGCGCTTCGGGCACCTCGAATTCGCAGACCAGCCGTTCCGGAAACCGCACCGCTTCGATCTCCAGATAATGGCGCTGCAGCGCGATCTCGTCGGCCAAGGGCACATCGGCGGTGGGTTCCCCCGCAAGGCTGTGGCGATAGAAGCTCGAGATCGTCTGGATCATCTTTTCCGCCTGTTCGCTGCGCCCGACCATGACGAGTGCGGAGAGCGAGTTCAGCGTGTTGAACAGGAAGTGCGGATTGACCTGATAGCGCAGCGAACGCAGCTCGGCCGCCTTGGCAGCGCGCTTGTATTCGCCCTCGCGCCGTTCGGAAGCGCGCGCCACTTCGGCATTGCCCAAGGCAACATAAAGCGCGGCCCAGGCAATCAGCAGGAAGTACCGGCCCAGCGCGACATCGGTGAGCTGCTTCCACAGCCCCTCATCCTCGATCATCTTGCGGATGACCAGCCCGGCGAGCGGTGCCGCGCTCTCAGAGGCTGAGGGAACAGGCGCTACGGCTGCAACGCCTGTGCTTTGCGGAGCCGGATTTGCAGGCACAGCGGTGGCGGCCGGTGCAGGCTTTGCCTCGCCGGGCCGGGCTTTGGAGGCTGCTGCCGGCAAAGCACGGGCAGGCGGGGCTTTGGCGGCCACATGCCGGGTCTCGGGCAGACGGGCTGCGCTCTGCGGCGGCGCGGGCGGCACCTGATCCTCCGGAATCAGACCCTGCTCCGCAAGGCTGCGCAAGACGTCGCGGCGGATCATATCGATACCGGCCGCTCTGATATCCTCGGAAGCCTGGCGGGCCTGTTCGCGCGCGCGCGCCACTTCGCGTCGGGCCTCCGCAAGATCTTCCGCCACTTCATCGGCATGGTCCACATCGGTCACCACACGGCGGTTGCCGACGCGAATCTCCGCAGTGCCATCGGCACGGCGCAGGATCGACACCCCGCCCGGCGCTGTGACCAGGGTGGTTTCGTCGCCGTCCACGTCCGCTGCATCCTCGGCATCGGGCGGGGCGACTTTGGGCGCATGCTGCGCCTTGGGAGGCGCCGGTGGAGCGGGCGCGACGGGCGGGGCCGGGGGCGCGGGAAAGGTCTGCGGATCGGCCACGTCGATCAGCACATTGCCCGAAACATCGTGGCGCACCCGCACCGCGGGCAAGGATGGCATTGGCTCGGCGGTGCTGGCGCCCGCACCTTGCTGCGCGCGGATCGCCCTGGCCGCAGCCTCGGCCTGCGACTGCGCAGCCTTCGCCTCGCGCTCGATCAGCTTCTGCTCGACCGGCGCGAAGCACTGCTGGTTGATCGCCGCCAGTGCGAGGGCAGCGGGCAACATAATCACCAGCGCTACACCAAACCGCAATGCGCTGCTGCGCCCGTCGAACCGGCGCAGCACCGGCCAGACGAGCAGAGTGATCGCGATTCCGGCGATGGTGACGAGCGCGCGGCGCCACAGGAGCTCGTGAAATTCACCGATATCGACCACCACGCCGCGCACGGTGATGAGAACGAAATAGGTCAACCACAGCGCCACTGCCGACAACAACACCTGCCGCGCCGGCACGTGCGGGCGCGGCGGCGGCTCGATTGTCAGTGCGCTCTGGGCATCAGGTTGGGTGGCCATTGCCCTGCATGTACTCCGGACAAGGGTCCCCGCGCCAGCCGGACGGTCGACACGAGTCGACGGTTCGTCGAACGCCGGTCATAGTGCTCAGACCGGCAAGAGCCCCTCATCCGCAATCTTCTTCTTCCAAACCAGCGGGGCCAGCTGGTGCACGTTCTGCCCGGTCGAATCGACCGCGACTGTCACCGGCATGTCCTCCACCGTGAACTCGTAGATCGCCTCCATGCCGAGATCGGCAAAGCCCACGACCTTCGACTGCTTGATGGCGCGCGAAACCAGATAGGCCGCGCCGCCTACCGCCATGAGATAGGCGGACTTGTGCTTCGCGATGGACTCGGTTGCCGCAACGCCGCGCTCGGCCTTGCCGACCGAGGCCAGCAGACCCTGATCGAGCATCAAGTCGGAAAACTTGTCCATCCGCGTGGCGGTGGTGGGACCGGCGGGGCCGACGACTTCCTCACGCACCGGATCGACCGGGCCGACATAGTAGATCACCCGGCCCTTGAAATCGACGGGCAGCGGCTCGCCCTTCATGACCATGTCCTGGATGCGCTTGTGGGCGGCGTCGCGGCCAGTCAGCATCTTGCCATTGAGCAGGAGACGGTCACCCTGCTTCCAACCCTGCACCTCCTCGGCGGTCAGGGTATCAAGATTCACGCGCTTGGCTGCCACATCGGGCGTCCAGTGCACATCGGGCCATTCATCGAGCTTGGGCGCCTCAAGGAAGGCAGGGCCAGAGCCGTCGAGCGTGAAGTGCGCATGGCGGGTGGCGGCGCAATTGGGGATCATCGCCACCGGCTTGCCCGCGGCGTGGCATGGCGCGTCCATGATCTTCACATCGAGGATCGTGGAAAGCCCGCCCAGCCCCTGCGCGCCGATGCCCAGCGCGTTGACCTTGTCGAAGATCTCGATGCGCAAAGCCTCGATATCGTTCTGCGGCCCGCGCAGCTTGAGCTGGGCCATGTCGATCGGCTCCATCAGCGCTTTCTTGGCGAGCAGTACGCAGTGCTCCGCAGTGCCGCCGATGCCGATGCCGAGCATGCCCGGCGGGCACCACCCCGCCCCCATCTGCGGCAGCATTTCCAGCACCCAGTCGACGATCGAATCGCTGGGGTTCATCATCTTGAACTTCGACTTGTTCTCGCTGCCGCCGCCCTTGGCCGCAACATCGACCGAAACCGTGTGGCCCTTCACCATCTCGACGTTGAGCACGCAGGGGGTGTTGTCGCGCGTGTTGCGGCG
>CANFIV010000237.1 GCA_947446935.1 Sphingomonadaceae bacterium
CCCAGCGACACGGATTTGCCGATCCCGTGGGATAATCCCGCCACGCCGCCCCACGCCAGATGGTGGCCATGGCCAGAGCCGTTGACCGCCGCGTCGATTTCGGGCGTGAGAGCCAGCGCCCAGCCGGAGGGCAGTGGCAGAGCGACGGGCACGAACAGGCCCGCGCCCCAGTCCCCAGCGCCGTTCGGTGCTTGGCCGACGGGCAGTGTGACGAAGGCCTGTGCCGCCACTTTCGCGCCATCCTCGCTGCCAAAGCCATGGCGCAGACCGATCAGCGCATCGCCCATGCCTTGGGCGGTGCTGACAGCGCTGCCCGAGCGGCTGCGCTGATGACCCCAGCCGCCAAGGCCGATCTGCACTTCGGTTGAATGGCCGAGCCCGATGCGGGCCAGAGTGTCGGCCAACGTGATCGTATCGTCGCGCGTGCCGGGTGTGGCGGAATGCTCCCATCCCGCGGCGCCGAATTCGACCATGACACGGCCTGCCGCCATGGTGCACGCTGGTGTGCCGATTCCCGGCCGATCGACACACAGGTCGGGCGCGTCGTCGGCCCGAGCAAGGGCCGGCGCAAGGATCGGCACGAGCAGCAGGATCGATGCAAGGGCAGCGCGATGAAAGCTGTTCATGCGCTTGGTTCTACCAGCGTGAAGCTGCCAGTGCAAAGCCGCGCACGCCCGATTGCCATGGGCCGTGCGCTTGGTCATAATCGCATTGCATGGAAGATGAACTGCTGAAGCTCAAGAACCCGCGGCCGGCTCTGCCGCGTGCGCCTGGTCGGCTGCACCGCCTCGGCTGGCTGTTTGCCCGCCTGATCGCGGCATTCCTGTTCCTCAGCACCGCGCTGGTGGTGGTTTACCGGTTCGTGCCGGTGCCTGTTACCCTGACGATGATTTTCGATCCCAACGGCATCACCAAGAGCTGGACGCCGCTCTCGCGCATCGATCGCAACATGGTGGATGCGGCGATTGCGGGCGAGGACGGCAAGTTTTGCCAGCACAATGGCTTCGATCAGGACGCGATTCTGAAGGCGTGGGAACGCAACCAGGAAGGCGGGCGCATCCGTGGAGGCTCCACGATCAGCCAGCAGACCGCCAAAAATGTGTTCCTTTGGCAAGGCGGCGGCTATCTGCGCAAGGGGCTGGAGGCCTGGTTCACCGTGTTGATCGAGGCGATCTGGGGCAAGCGGCGGATCATGGAGGTCTACCTCAATGTCGCCGAAACCGGGATCGGGACGTATGGTGTGGAGGCAGGTGCACAGCGCTATTATCACAAACCGGCCAAGGCGCTGACGCGTGTGGAAGCAGCGCGGATCGCGGCGGCCTTCCCGCAGCCCAAAGTGCGTGCGGTGACGGGGGCGACCGGCTTCACCCGCCGCCATGGCAACGTGATCGCGGCGCGAGTGGGCACGGTTCGCGCAGACTACGACACCTGCGTATATCGGTAGAGACCGCGTTTTTGGCAGGCGCACCACCGGCTTGATGGGCTTATGCGGACCAACGACGGCACAGCGCCGCTATTGGGGAGAGCCAGTATCATGCCGCAGATCATCATCCACGCCTGGATCGAGTTTGCCGACGAGGCCACGCGCGACGAGGCGGTGCGCCTGACTGCCCCGATTCAGTGGCAAACCCGCACCGAGGAACCCGGCTGCCTCGAGTACTGCTTTGCCGCCGATCCATGCCTCCCGAACCGTGTTTCCATTCACGAACTGTGGGAGGATCACGCCTCCGTGACAGCCCATTTCGTCCATCCCTGCTATGAACAGATGCGCGATACCCTTGTCGCTTTGAAGCCGACCGCGCTGTGGAACCGGTTGTACGAGGTTGGGCGGGATTCCCCCGTCTATCTGGAAGGCGGCGGTATCCGCACGGTTCTCTTCGAGGGCCTGTAACGCAGCATCAGCGCACGGTCTCGGTCAGGGTCAGGCTAAAAGCCTCGCCGCCTTCATTGATGCCGTGGCCGCGCACTCTTAGCAGAACGTGGCCATCGGATGCAGCGGTGAAGGACACCACTTCGCCGCCGCTGCGGGTCACATCGACTGTGCGCTGCACGCTGATCCCGCTGGCCAGCGCGCCGCTGGCTGGATCGAGTGGATCAGCGAGGCCCAAATCGAGCGCGAGATCGCAGGCGGCGCTGGCTTCCACTTTGTATCCCCGACCGGCCCGCACTGCGATATCATAGAGCGCACGGTCTGCGATCGAGGCGAGGGTGCCGTGCGCCGGGGTGCCCGGCTGCAGTGGTGCCGCCGGGGCCTGCGGGGTCGGCGGGGGCAGTTCGCGCACCTCCAGCATCACATCGTCGCTCTCCTCGCCGAACGACTGGACCTCAACGATATACGTGCCATCGATGTGAAGTTTGCGTTGGATCAGCGGGTTGAGGCCCTCGCTGTCGTCATCCTCCCCCAGCACATCGGGCTTGCCGTTGTCGGTCGGGCCGATGAGGTGAATCGCGGTATCGCTCTGCGAGCTTGCGCCGATGCGTACCCACTGCCCGGCCTTGCCTTCGAACGCCCAGGCCCGCGGTATTTGCGGCGCGAGGCGTGCGAACACCGTGTGGCCCATGATCAGCGGCTCGGCGTCGCCGTAGGGTGTGCGCGAAGAGCGCAGAGTGAGGGTACGGGGGAACGGCGCGGCAGCGGCGACGATCGTGTATCGGCCCGCCGACGGTGCGGTGAAGCGCACAGTTGACCCGCCGTCTGAAGCAGCGACGGTCTCAGCCGCAAGTGGAGCACCAGCCATGTCGCAGATCGTGACGGAAGCGGCGTCGGCTTTGGCCGCATCGCCATTGAGTGCGATCTCGATCCGTTCGACATCACCAAGTTCGACAGCGAAGCGCTGGAGAATGCCGGGCGGCAGGGTCTGCGTCTGGCCAGCAGCGAGATCGGTAGCGGGGCCGATGCAGGCTGCGGTGCGATCTTGCGCTTGTGTCGGGGTTGATCCGGCCAGCCCGCCGAGTGCGAGCACCAGGCCTGCAGCCGTGGTTCGAAGGCCCGCCCCGCACACTTTCATCGCCATCCCCAGTCTGCGCCCAATCGCCGCGAATCGCGCGGGGCAGGGTGACATCCCCTGCACAAGTCGCACAAGTTGGCCGGGTTTGGTGAAGGCTTTGCGACACACTCGAAATCATACCCCGCAAGCAGGGCCGGAGAATCGTTGCGCGAAATCAGGCCGGGATAGGAGCCGGTTCGCCCTGAACCGTGATGAGCCAGCGCGCCGTGCCTTCGAGGCCGATCGCGGTCAGCTTCCCGGAAGCGAAGGCTCCGGTATCGAGGCCGATCCGAAGCGGCGAAACATGCGGAACTTCCGTGATCGTGTGGCCATGGATCACGGCAAAATCGCGCGATTCCGGACCCTCGATGAATTCACCGCGAATCCAGCGCAAGTCGGAAACTTTCTGATCTTTCGCTGAAATGCCGGGACGGATCCCGGCGTGAACGAACAGGTAGTCTCCAATCTGGATCTGGTCCTCCATGGCTTCCATGAAGGCAATGTCTTCGGCCGGTACGGCATGGTGCATCATCGTCTGCACCTCCTCCAGCGTCGCGCGGGTGTAGGCTTCGGGGCTGATCGGGTAGCTCAGCAGAGTTTCCTTGCCGCCGTGGCGCAGGAAGTGGCGCAGGGTTTCCTCCCGCTCGAAACTTCCGAGGAACATTTCTTCGTGATTGCCAGCGAGCACGCGCACGCGCCGCCGCTTGGCCCACTCGCGTGCGGTGGCGATGACCCCGGCGCTATCGGGCCCGCGGTCGACAAGGTCGCCGAGCAGGATGACCGTCGTATCCGCCGTTGTCCGCCCTGCATCATCGGCGTCAATACGGGCGATCATCTGACCGATTAGGTCGCAGCGGCCGTGGATATCGCCGATGGCATAGACCCGCTGCCCGTCAGGGATACGGGTAATAGGTTCGACCGCAGGCCGACCTTCAAGGAACGAACGCAATTTTTTCAACATCGAATTTTGGCCTGACACTCAGAATATGGGCCGGAAATCATCACTTACAAGTCGATGTGGATGCATGGTGCGCAATTGCAACAGCCCCTGGCAAAGGCAAGGCC
>CANFIV010000238.1 GCA_947446935.1 Sphingomonadaceae bacterium
ACGCATGATGATGATGGGGCAGGCCATGACCGGGCGGAACCCGTGGAAGCGGCTCTATCTGCATGGGTTGGTGCGCGCCGCCGATGGCCAGAAGATGTCCAAGTCCAAGGGCAACGTGGTCGATCCGCTGCTGCTGATCGACAAGTATGGCGCGGATGCGCTGCGGTTCTTCATGTGCGCCATGGAAAGCCAGGGCCGCGACGTGAAGATGGATGAGCGCCGGGTCGAAGGCTATCGCAACTTCGCGACCAAGCTGTGGAACGCAGCGCGCTTCTGCATGGCGAATGGGATCACCGGCAGCACTTCGGTGGCCGCCCCAGCCGCCACCAGCGCGGTCAATCGCTGGATCATCGGCGAGGTTGTCGAAACCGTCGCCGCGCTGGATCAGGCGATGGCGGACCTCCGCTTCGATGCCGCTGCGAATGTGGTCTACCACTTCGTTTGGGACCAGTTCTGCGACTGGTACATCGAGCTGATCAAGGGCGCTTTCGACGACGAGACCCGCGCCGTTGCCGGCTGGGTGCTCGATCAGATCCTCGTGATGCTGCACCCCTTCATGCCGTTTGTGACGGAAGAACTGTGGCATGCGCTTGGTGAGCGGTCGGCGGAGCTGATCGTGGCGCAATGGCCCGCCCCGCAGACAAGCGTCGATCCGGCGGCGAAGGCCGAGGTGGAGTGGCTGATCGCACTCGTCTCGAATTTGCGCGGTGCCAAGAACGAACTCGGCATCGCGCCCGGCGCGCGGCTGGACGCCTATTTGCCCGAACCCAGCGCGGCAACGCGCGCAGTGATCGAGAGCAACCCGGCGGTGATCGAGCGGCTGGCGCGGCTCAGCGCGATCCATTTCGCCCCGGCACCGGCGGGCGCTGCCATGCAGATCGGCGCAGGGGACGCGAACCTGATCGTGCCGCTCGAAGGCGTAATCGACATCGCCGCCGAAAAGGCCCGGCTCGAAAAGGCGCTTGCCGCCTCGCAGAAGGAAGCCAAGTCGCTCGAAGGGCGACTTTCCAACCCGGCTTTTGCCGAGAAGGCCAAGCCCGAAGCGGTCGAGAAGGCCCGCGCCGATCACGCACACCACAGCGCCGAGGCGCTGCGGCTGGCGGCGGCGCTGGAGCGTTTAGGGTGAGCGCGGCCCTCATGTTCCTCCCCGATACGGGGAGGGGGACCACCGAAGGTGGTGGAGGGGCACCCGCAGTCCTTCAACCGACCTTGCCCCTCCATCACCCTGCGGGTGGTCCCCCTCCCCCAGTGGGGGAGGAACTATGAGCCTCACGCTCGCCACCACCACGCCCGGCGAGCCGGAGATTTTCGCCTCGCTGCAAGGTGAAGGTCCCTCGGCCGGACGGCCAAGCGTATTCGTGCGGCTCTCGCGCTGCAATCTGGCGTGTCGCTGGTGCGACACGGCTTACACGTGGCGCTTCATTGGCGATCCGCGCCCGCACCGCGACGACATGACGTTCGAGCGGAGCGAAAACCAGATCACGCTCGATGTGCGCGAAGTGGCGATGCGCGTGCTGGCGCTGCGGCCGACGCGGCTGGTGCTGACCGGCGGCGAGCCGCTGCTGCAAGGCCCGGCGCTCGCCCGGCTGGTTCACGAGCTCAAGGAAGCCATTCCCGCGCTGCAAGTTGAGATCGAGACCAACGGCAGCGTGCCCCCGCCCCATGCGCTGAGCGTGCTGGTCGATCAGTTCAACGTGAGCCCCAAGCTCTCGCATTCGGGCAATGCCGAAAATCTTGCGCTGGTGCCCGATCTGCTGCGCGACTGGGCTGCCGACCAGAAAGCTTGGTTCAAGTTTGTTGTCGCGAGCGAGGACGACCTTGCCGAAGTGGCCGAGCTGCAGGCGCTCTACCGTATCGTGCCCGAGCGGCTGTTTGTGATGCCCGAGGGCACCGGCAGCGCAGCTTTGCGCGAACGTTCAAAATGGCTGGCGCAAGCCGCTTTAACGCACGGCTGGCGCTTCAGCGACCGGCTGCATATTCATCTTTACGGGGATACGCGGGGGACCTGACAGGCCCCCGCCGGTTCTGATCAGAACGGGATATCGTCGTCCAGATCGTCGGCCATGCCGCCGCCGCCCTGATTCCAGCCGCCACCGCCGCCGCCGCTCGCGCCGCCTGAACGGCCACCACCGCTGGAACCACCTTCGTTCCAGCCGCCACCACCGCCGCCTGAGCGCTGGCCGCCACCACTGCTGGCGCCACCACCCATACCGCCGCCGCCCGAACCACCCTGCGGGCCATCAAGCATGGTCAGCGAGCCGCCGACACCAACCGAAATCTCAGTGGTGTAGCGATCATTGCCCGAGGCATCCTGCCATTTGCGGGTGCGCAGCTGGCCTTCGATGTAAACCTTGCTGCCCTTGCGGAGGAAGCGCTCGGCCACGCCGACGAGGCCATCGGACTGGAGCACGACGCTGTGCCACTCGGTGCGCTCCTTGCGTTCGCCGGTGGCCTTGTCCTTCCATTGTTCGCTGGTGGCGATGCGCAGGTTCGCGATGCGCCCGCCGTTCTGGAAGCTCTTCACCTCGGGATCTTGCCCGAGATTGCCGATCAGAATGACCTTGTTGACGCTGCCTGCCATCGAATCGCATCCCTTTGAAACCGGATTTTGGCCTAGCCAATGCAGGAAGGGAGCGCGAGTCTGGCAGCGGCCTTTCCCACAGCATCACCGCCTGGGGATATTCAGCCGAGGCCGGCTGCCACAGCAATCCAGTAAGTGAGCCCTGCCGCAATGTAGGCAAGGCCGAACAAGTAGGCGAGCATGAAGATCGGCCACTTCCAGCCATTGGTCTCGCGCCGGGTGACCGCGATAGTCGACATGCACTGGGGCGCGAACACGAACCACGCAAGGAACGCGAGGGCAGTCGCCAACGTCCAGTGCGACTTGAGCTGCGCGCCGAGCGCCTGACCTTGCGCGGCGTCGTCCCCCTCGCCCACGGCATAGGTCGTGGCGAGCGCGCTGACCGCCACTTCCCGTGCGGCCATCGCCGGGATCAGCGCGAGCGCAATATCGCGATTGAAGCCAATCGGTTCGATCACCACGGCAAGGCCATTGGCGATATGGCCCGCGATAGAGTGATTGACCTGATCCTTGGGATCGGCAGCCTGCGGGAAATTGAGCAAGAGCCACAGCACCACGGTGACGCCGAAGATCATCGTGCCCGCGCGGCGCAGAAACACATAGGCGCGCTGCCACAATCCGAGCGCCAGGTCCTTGATTGTGGGCAGCTGGTACTTGGGCATTTCCATGATGAAGCCCGAAGCCTGCCCCTTCGTCACCGTCCGCCGCAGCAGCAGCGCCGCACCCATCGCGCCGAGCACACCGAAGCCATAGAGGCCGAGCAGCACGAGGCCCTGCAGCCCCACACCCGGAAGCACCTGCCGATCGGGCACAAAGGCGGCGATAATCACCGTGTAGACCGGCAAGCGCGCCGAGCAGGTCATGAGCGGCGCGATGAGAATCGTGGTCAGCCGGTCTTTGGGATCGGCGATGGAGCGCGTCGCCATGATCCCCGGCACCGCGCAAGCGAAGCTGGAGAGCAGCGGAATGAAGCTGCGGCCCGAAAGGCCGACGCCGGCCATCGCGCGGTCCATCAGGAAGGCGGCACGGGCCATGTAGCCGGTCGCCTCCATCGTCAGGATGAAGAAGAACAGGATCAGAATTTGCGGCAGGAAAACCACAACCGAGCCGACCCCGGCTATGGCCCCGTCAGTTACAAAATCGCGCAGGAGCGAGGGCGGAAAATCCGACCGCACCAGATCACCCAGTCCGGTGAACGTCGCATCGAGCATGTCCTGCAAAGGCTTGGCCCAGCTGAACACCGCCTGGAACACAACGAAGAGCAGCGCGATCAGCACCGGCGGGCCAAGCCACGGGTGAAGCAGCACCCGGTCCAGCCGGGCGTGAATGCGGTGCTGCGCGGTTTCGGAGAGGATCGCGCCATGCGCCATCTCGCGGGCGAGCATGCGGCGTTCGGGCGCAGTCACATGCGGGCGATGCGGCGGCGCGGCGTCTGCAGGGGCATCGCGCATGGCGGCG
>CANFIV010000239.1 GCA_947446935.1 Sphingomonadaceae bacterium
CCTGAAGGGCGAAATCCGGATCACTCCGCTGCCGCACATGGAAGTGATCAAGGACCTCGTCCCCGATTTCACGCATTTCTACGCGCAGTACGCCTCGATTCGCCCTTGGCTTCAAACTGTGTCGCCCACGCCATCGGGCAAGGAACGGCTGCAGAGCCCAGAGCAGCGCGAGAAGCTCGACGGGCTCTACGAGTGCATCCTGTGCGCCTGCTGCAGCACTTCGTGCCCCAGCTATTGGTGGAATTCTGACAAGTTCCTCGGCCCTGCAATCCTGCTTCAGGCCTATCGCTGGTTGGCAGATAGCCGCGACGAAATGACCGGCGAGCGGCTTGACGAGTTGGAGGATCCCTTCCGTCTCTACCGCTGCCATACGATCATGAACTGCGCCAACGTGTGCCCCAAGGGCCTATCGCCCGCGCGCGCGATCGCGGAGATCAAGAAGATGCAGGTCGAGCGGTCGCTCTGACCGTCAGCGCGCCAACCACCTGATATGCCAGCCGACAACTCCGCCTTCACTTACGGCCCGTCCGCGGATCATCCCGGCTGGTATACATGGGACCTGAACGATCAGGACCGGTTCAACGCTTATGTCATGGGCCGCCTGCTCGTCAGGCGCGAGGACCTGCCCGGCGGTGGGCCTGCCGTGCGGCTGCGCATGTTTCCCGAGCGCCGACACAGCAACCTGCTCGATGCCGTACACGGCGGCATCACGCTTTCGCTGATTGATGTCTCGCTGTTCGCCTGCATGCGGCACGCGATAGACGGGGACGCCGCAGGTTCGGTGACGCTCGATCTTTCCACCCAGTTCATCGGGGCAGGTATTGTCGGCAAACCGCTTGATGCGGTCGTGGAAGTATTGCGCGAGACGCGTCGCCTGCTGTTCCTGCGCGGCACGGTGGTGCAGGAAGACCATTTGGTTGCGGCCTTCAACGGAACCGTGCGCAAACCCTCATCGCGATGAGCAAACTGGCCGACCGCTACGCCGCGCTCGTTGCGGCCGGTGAGTTAAAACCCGATCAGGAACAGGCCGCCGCCGCCATCCGGCTGGACGCCCTGCAACAGGCCCTGGAGCGGCCGGTTGCAAAGCCCGGCGTCATTTCCCGCTTCCTCGGCGCCAAGCCTCCCGAAGCGCCCAGGGGGCTCTACCTTTGGGGCGGGGTCGGGCGCGGCAAGTCGATGCTCATGGACCTGTTCCACGATACGCTCGATGTGCCCGCCAAGCGACGCGCGCACTTCCACGAATTCATGCTCGACGTTCATGCGCGCCTGCGAGTCGAGCGCGCAAAGGAGCGTGGTGATCCCATCCCGCCGGTGGCCGAGGCCATTGCGCGCGAGGCCCGTGTGCTCGCTTTCGATGAAATGGTGGTGAATAACAGCGCAGATGCGATGATCATGAGCCGACTGTTCACCGCGCTGATCGCAGGCCACGGCGTCACGGTCATCACGACCTCGAACCGCGCGCCGACCGAACTCTACAAGGACGGGCTCAATCGCGAGCATTTTCTGCCCTTTATCGCCCTTATCGAGAGCAAGCTCGATGTGGTCGGCCTCAACGGCCCTACCGACTACCGCATGGCGCGCATGCAGGGCGTGGGCACTTGGCATGTGCCCAATGGGGCCGAAGCGACCGCCGAAGTACGCGAGGCGTTCTTCCGCATGACTGACTATCCCCCAGAAGACAGCCTCCATGTTCCGGCCGCCTCGCTAGATCTGGGTGGTGGACGTTTGCTGCATGTACCCAAGAGCCTCAAGGGTGTGGCGGTGTTCAGTTTCAAACGGCTCTGCGGCGAGGCGCGCGGCGCAGCCGACTACCTTGCGATCGCGCGCCATTATCACACGGTCATTCTGGTAGGCGTGCCTCGGCTCGGGCCGGACCAGCGCAACGAGGCAGCCCGTTTCGTGACGCTGATCGATGCGCTTTACGAGCACAAGGTGAAGCTGATTGCGACAGCGGATGCTGCGCCGGCAGAGCTCTACCCGGCCGGTGATGGCCGCTTCGAATTCGAGCGGACCGTCAGCCGGCTGATCGAAATGCAGAGCCGCGACTATCTCGCTCTCGGCCATGGCGAAGTCTGATCAGCGCCCTGATTCAGGCCCTATTCCACTCTAGGCCACGGCGGCAACGCCTCCAAAATGGCAGCGATTGTTTGGGTCATCCGGTGAGGCAGAGTGCCCCGCTTAACGCCGAATCAACCACAAAAATTAATGGCCCAAGGATCAATCCTTGGGCCAATAGTTTAGTCAGCTAGTTAAAAAATAAGGGGGAAACCGCGGAATTCTGCGGCTTTCAAGCCCTCAACGGAAGAGATAATGCCAGATCATGAAAACCCCCATTCACCTGTGTGGAGGTCGTTCTTTACCATTGAGGGGTTTGGTTAACAATATCTAAAGGGTTCTGGCATCGCCCTTAAGCATTTCATCGTAGGTCGCCTCGAGCATCGAGAACGCCTGGGGCCGACCCATAAAATAACCTTGGGCTTGATCGCAGCCCAAAGCGCGCAGGACCGCGAGGGTCTCTGCGTCCTCGATTCCCTCGGCCACCACCGACTGGCCAAGCGCATGGGCGAGCGAGATCGTGTTGGCGACAATCGCGTGATCGCGCTGGCTCGTGGTCAGGCGCGAGACGAAGCGGCGGTCGATCTTGAGCTCGTCGCTTGGGAGGTCTGCCAAGTAGGCAAGGCTAGCCTCGCCCGTCCCGAAATCATCGATCGACAGGCGGAAGCCCAGTTCGCGCAGAAGGGTCAGGTTGTGGCAGGCCGCCGGACGGTTGCGCACGCTGGATGTCTCGGTGATTTCAACGGTCAACAACGTTGGATCAATGCCTCGCCGCCGGACGATGTCCGCAAAGTTGCTCACCAGATCGGGCTTATCGACCATTTGCGCCGAAAGATTGATGCTCATCTGGAACCGCGGCCCACGTGCATTCAGCGCCAGCGCAGCGGTGATCGCAAGTTCGAGCACCCAATACGTCAGCGCATCGATGCGGCCAGCGCGCTCGGCCTGAAGGATGAAGGCATCGGGAGCGATCGGACCACGCGTCGGATGATTCCAGCGGATCAGGGCCTCGGCGCCGCACATGCGGTTTTCCTGCAAGTCCCACTGCGGTTGGAACGCCAACCAGATATCGCCATTGCGCAGGCCTTCCTCGATCCGCGCATGGAGCGAAAGCTCCCAAGGGGCCTCGGCCAGTCGGTTCGCTTCGAACAGTTCGATAACGCGTCCATTGGCCAGGGCCTCGTTCGCGCTGGCAAGGGCCGAATTGACCCTGGTCGGTGTGTCGAGACCTTCGTTGCGGTCGAGCCCGAAATGGATGTTGGTATCGAACGTGTGCGTCCCGATCAGCAGCGGCGCGGCAAAAAGCGCGCGCAACCCTTCAAGATGGCTCAACTGCATTTCGAGCGGGCGTGCTTCCTCGGCCCAGGCAAAGTGACCGCCATCGCCGTGATAGATCTTGTCCGCACCCGAACCGGCTGAAATCCGCCTGGCAATCTGTCGCGCGCATTCGCCGTGCAGTTCGCGCGGCAGAGTTGCCAGCATTTCCTCGTACCGCGCAACTACGGCGACCACCATGTCCGAACCGACGACGAGGGGGGTGTTGGCCAACGCCAGCAGGTTGGGCAAGCCCGATGCGCTGGTCTGCTGGATGCGGCGCGCGCGCTTTTGCCATAGCCGCAGAACACCATAGATAACCATGAATATCAGCGCGCTGTCAGGCGCAAAGACGATGCCTTGGGTTCTGAGCGCTGCGGGAAGCAGCACGGCAGCCAAAACTGCCGCAATATAGTTCGCTGTCTTGCGCCATCCCTTCGCCGCACTACCCGCCGCAATCAGCAAGATCACCAGGAGCAACATCGGGATCGAGCCGAGCTTCGGACCAAACGATACCGAAAATGGCACCTTGAGCCCTTCTGCTCCGGCGATGTCGACTGCTACGGCAGGTGCGAAGCTGTGGCCGAAATACAGGATCGAGGGGGATTTCGTCAGCGCGGTTACGATAACCGTACGCCCTGCCAGCAAACGCGGATCGATGTCCCCATC
>CANFIV010000240.1 GCA_947446935.1 Sphingomonadaceae bacterium
CCAACTGGGGAAAGTGTTGGTCGAAAAGCGCTGGTGAACGAGGCCGAGCGCCGAGACGCAGGCGGGATCGCGCAAGTCGTCGTAGAACGAGCCAACCTGGCTGGCGAGCAGCAGCCCCTTGTAGACGATGGTGCGCGAGGAAAAGCTCGGCATGTAGAGCTCGGTCACGCCCGGGAGCCCGTGCTTTTCGGCCATCGCTTCAAGCGGGTTCTGCGTCTGCTTGCGGATGGCGAGCAGCTTGCGCTCGAACGCGTCCTGATCGGGGCAGGTCTCGCCCCGGCCGATCACGCACTGGCGCACAACCGGCATCTGCTCGATCACCGTCTTGCCGAGGCCGTCGAGCGTGGTGGGCACATCGCGCCAGCCGATGAGGTGCTGGCCTTCCTTGGCGATGAACTTTTCGAAGGTGGCGATGACGAAATCGCGCGCGGCCTCGTCCTGCGGCAGGAAGCACATAGCCACGCCATAGTCACCGGGCGCGGGCAACACTTTGCCTTCACCTTCCGCCCAGCGGCGCAGCAGCGCATCGGGCAACTGGATCAGGATGCCCGCGCCGTCACCCAGCAGGGGATCGGCACCGACCGCACCGCGATGATCAAGATTGCGCAGGATTTCGAGCGCCTGCTCGATAATTCCGTGGCTTTTGACGCCTTTGATATGCGCGACGAAGCCGACGCCGCAGGCATCGTGTTCGTTACGCGGATCATAAAGGCCCTGAACCAGCGGAGAACCCATCGCAAATATCGCCCTGCAAACAGTCGGTTGACACAGACACGCGAATCACGCCGCCCGAAGGACAACGAAAGTTGCGCGAAGTCCCCCCATGACTGCAGGATTGTTATTTTGCAACTGTGCGGGGCGAATTGCCCGAAGGGTCCGGCCGGAAATACGGATGCGACGCGCGGCACCCACCGTGCAGGGGCACTGTGGGCGGCACAATGCAAGGTTGCCGTAGGGTCAGATACCCCCTTCAGGGGTCAAATCAGATGGCCGAATCAGGTCACCGGTCCAGGGCACCGGTTCAGGGCATCGGTTCAGACGCGCGCGCTCATCCGCTGCAATGTCGCCAGCGCCGAACGCAAGGCTTCATCGGTTTCGAAGGGCGCGGTGGCCGGAGACGACGTATCGGCGGCCACAGGTGCGGCAGGCGCGGCAAAAGGCCTGACGGACTGATCGGCCGGCCGCATGGGCACCACGCCATCAGTCACCACCGGGGCCTGAACAGAGGTCTGAATTGTGCGGCTAAACGGCGCAGGTGCCGCTACGACCGGAGCATGGCTGGCAACCGCACCCAGACGTCGCGCGATCGCATCGCGGGCGGAAGCGCAAGGTTCCTCGCTGCCGGGACTTTCGCTTGGCATGGCTTCGCATTCAGCGTCGGTCACTTCGGGGCTTGCGCCATCGTTGGGCGGCGTGGGGCCGGCATGGCTGGCCGCCTTGCGCGCGGCAATGGCCAGCGCGAGCCGTTCGATCAGTTGCACCAGCCCGAGGTTTTCGAGCGGTGCGGCCGCGACAGGTGACCAAGGTTCGCCGGCCAGCAGACTTGCGCGGCTCGGCAGCGGGACATCGAGCCCGCTGGGGATCTGCGGCGTTGCGGCCACGAGGGTGGGGACCCGCGCGACCTGTTCGGCTGGATCGCTGGCGTCGGCGTCGTCGGGTTCGAAAGCGTCAGGTTCGAGATCTGGTCCGTTTACCGGATCCAAGTCTACTGCGGGGGCAACTTCCTGAGCAGGTTCAGTAACCGTCGCGTTGACCGGTTCGGACGGTGCGGTCCCGGCGAACGTGGAGGCATCCGGCTGCAGTTGTTGAGTGTCTTCGATTTCGGATAGATTGGGCGGCGGCAACCCGGCATCGCTGCCGAGGGCAGGAATGGGTGCCAAGGGTTCCTGTTCACCGGCAAGGCCGTCGGATGCAGACACACCCGGTTTGCTGCGCAGGAGCGGATCGGTGGAGACCGCCGGTTCCATGATTGCCGGTTCCTTGGTGGCCAATTCTCGTTCGGCAATGTCCGAGGGTTCGCCAAAGGCTTCTGTGATGACCAGTGGGCGGCGCGGCGGGGCATCGGGATGCGCATCGCGCGCACGCACCTTGGGCACGCCAGCTTCGACGACGGCGGATACGGTGGGGTCGACGACATCAGGGCGCGCTGCGGAAGCGGTCCGCGGACGCAGGCGCAGGCCGAGCACGAGACCAAGGCCGCCACCGACGATCGTCAGCAGCAATGCCACGAGCAAGTGCGCGGTGAAGCCCAGCGGCGGTGCGGCGGCAGGGACAAGCGCCGACAGGCCGATTGCGGTGACCAGCCCGCCCAGCACCTCGGACGAGATGGCAAGGCTGCCAAGGCCAAACAGCGCGGCGAACCACAGCGCGGCGAAGGCGGGAAACAACCGGTGTCCGGTAATCTCCGCGCGGTTGGCAGACCTGCGCTTGGCGGTCTTTTGACGGCGCTGCGGCACTTCGTCGGCCGAATCCGGCTTGCCCCAATCCGTGGTGGCCTGAACCTTCTGGCGGAAAGTACTCATGGCGTAATTCAGACCCCCGCTCTGGGTGGAAACACTCCGGCAATCGCGCAAGTGGGCCCGCAAGAATGCCGGACGTTCACGCTGCCTCACCGGAAATTGCTTGCCTACGAGTTAACAGGGTTTGGTAAACAGGATCATAACGCCGCACATTTGCAGCCCAATCATGCGCTTTTTCGACAAACGCCCGCGCTGCGCTGCGGCGGGCATCCCACATTTCCGTGTCTGCGAGCAGCGTTGCCATCGCGGCGGCGAGCCCGGCGGGGTCATCGGCGGGAAACAGCGTGCCCGTCACGCCGTGCTCGATCAGCTCGCGGTGGCCGCCGACCGCGCTGGCCGCCACGAGCTTGCCCTGCGCCATGGCTTCAAGCGGCTTGAGTGGGGTGACCAGATCGGTCAGCCGCATGGCTTTGCGCGGATAGCACACGACATCGACGAGCGCGTAGTACCGATCGACCTCATGGTGGGGCACGCGCCCGACGAAGTGGATAGCGGCGGCGGCCGACGAAGCGGCGGCCTGTGCGCGCAGGGCGGCTTCCGCCGGACCGCCGCCGACCATGAGCAGCCGCGCATCGGGCCGGGCGGCGACGATGGCGGGCATGGCCGAAATCAGATCATCGAGCCCCTCGTAGGGATAAAAGCTGCCGAGAAAGCCGATCACCGGACCTTCGCCCAGACCGAGGCTTTGGGCAAAGGCCGAATCGCGCACCAGCGGCTTACCGAACAGCGCCATGTCGACACCGTTTGGCATGATCGTGATGCGATCCGGCGCAATGCCGCGCGCGATAAGGTCGTTTCGCAGGCCCTGGCAGATCGTGACAACGGCATCCGCGCCATTGACCACGTGGTCCTCGAGCGCACGCGTCAGGCGATAGCGTGGCGAGCCTTCGCGGCCAGTGCCGTTGCCCGCTGCCGCGTCTTCCCAGAAGGCGCGGATTTCGTAAACCACCGGCAGGCCGAGCTTGCGCCCGACGCGCAGCGCGGCGAGGCCGCCAAGTGCGGGCGAGTGGGCATGGAGAATTTCCGGCCGCCATTCGCGTGCAACAGCCTCGATCCGCCCCGCGAGTGCGCCGATTTCGCGCCATTCACGCAGCAACGGCGGACCCGAGGGCACGCCGGGTGTGCGATGGAACACGAGATCATCGAACACTTCGGGATCGGTCTTGGCAGGCGGACCTTCCTGCCGCCGCCCGGTCAGGCAGCGAACTGCGTGTCCTGCCGCTTCCTGCCCTTTGAGGATCGCGCGGGTGCGGAAGGTGTAGCCGCTTTGCAGCGGCAGACTGTGATCGAGGATATGCAGAATCCGGGTCATGTCACTGGCCATGCCACGGCAGGGCTTAACGCCGCGTCAACCGAGTTTGCCTAAAGCTGCGCGGGAGCAAGGGCCCGATCCGGGGCCGGAAACAGCGCAGGCGCCCCGAATGATCGACATTTTCACCGTGGTGGTGCCGCACGTGCTGATGGCGATCGCCATCTGGCGGCTGATCCACCGCGACGATATCGATCACGATCCGATC
>CANFIV010000241.1 GCA_947446935.1 Sphingomonadaceae bacterium
CTCCAGCGCGTCGTCGAGGTCGATCAGGCTTGCGCCGGTATCGGTGAATTCCACCGGTAGCACGCTGGCATAAGGCTCCACGATGGAGACCCGGCTGCCATATTTGCGCGCAATCCGTGCCGCGACAAAACGCGCCGGGCTCTCGCGGAAATCGTCGATATTGGCCTTGAAGGCGAGACCGAGGCACGCAATCCGCGCCTGGGGATGCGCATCGATCAGTTCGGTCGCGCGCGCGATCACATGATGCATCTTCTGATCGTTCACGCCGCGGGCAGTGCGGATCAAGGGAGTCTGCTCGGGCGCGCTCGCCACGATGAACCACGGATCAACCGCGATACAGTGCCCGCCCACACCCGGGCCCGGCTGGAGGATATTCACGCGCGGGTGCCGGTTCGCAAGGCGGATCACCTCCCATACGTCGAGCCCCATGCGGTCGGAGACGATCGAAAGCTCGTTGGCAAAAGCGATGTTCACATCGCGGTAGGCGTTTTCGACCAGCTTGGTCATTTCGGCGCTGCGCGCATCGGTCGTCACGCAGGTGCCGCGCACGAAGCGCTTGTAGAACGCCAGCGCTTTGCGCGCGCAGCGCGGCGTGATGCCGCCGATCGAGCGGTCGTTGTTGGTCAGCTCTTCCAGAATCCGCCCTGGCAGAACGCGCTCGGGGCAGTAGGTGATGGAAACATCGGGCGTTTCGCGCGTCAGGCCGGGGAACTTGAGGTCAGGCCGCAGCCCCGCCATCAGATCACGCATGGCATCGGTCGTGCCGACAGGGCTGGTCGATTCGAGAATCACCACATCGCCGGGTTTGAGCACGCCCGCCACTTCGCTCGCAGCAGCTTGCACATAGGACACGTCCGGCGTGTGGTGCCCGTCCTTGGCAAAGGGGGTCGGGACGGCGATCACGAAAACGTCGGCCGGCTCGATCTGGGTCGAGGCGCGCAGCAGGCCGCGCTGGACCACGCCTTGTACGAGACCGTCGAGATCGACTTCCTCGATATGGATCTCGCCGCGGTTGATCGTGTCGACAACATGCTGCGTCACATCAAGCCCCAGTACCGGACAGCCGGCACGGGCGATAATGGCGGCAGTGGGAAGCCCGATATAGCCGAGGCCAACGACACAGACCTTTGGCTTCAAGTCGAGATTTCCGGTTTTAGGGGGCATGTCCCAGTAGCTCCGCGATACGCCGCGCCGCGTGCCCATCCCCGAAAGGATTGTGCGCGCGCGCCATGGCTGAATAGGCAGCCTTATCGTCGAGCAGGGTAAAGATTTCGGAAACTATCCGGGCGGTTCCCGTGCCTACGAGCCGCGCAGTGCCGGCCTCCACGCCCTCGGGCCGTTCGGTTGTCTCGCGCATGACCAGCACCGGTTTGCCGAGCGCGGGCGCCTCTTCCTGAACGCCGCCGCTATCGGTCAGCATGATTTCTGCCAAGCTCAGCAGGCGCGCGAAATGCGGGTAGTCCAGCGGCTCGATCAAGGCGACATTGGGCAGGCCACTGAGCGCACCTTCCATCACCTTGCGCACGTTCGGATTGGGATGGACCGGGAAGATCAGCGCCACGTCGGGGCGCTCCGCGATCTGGCGAATCGCCTCGGCAATGGCTTCGAGCCCGCCGCCAAAGTTCTCGCGCCGGTGGCTGGTGACGCCGATGATGCGCTTGCCGGCAAAGCGCGCTTCCAGATCAGCCAAGCCGCTGGCGAGCGCGGGCTCGGCGTCGATCCGCGCCGAGACCCATTGCAGCGCGTCGATCACGGTATTGCCCGTGATGTGGATGGCATCGGGTGCCACGTTTTCCGCGCGCAGCGCTGCCGCCGAAGTCTCGGTTGGCGCGAAATGCAGTGCGGCGATCGTGCCAATGATCTTGCGGTTCACCTCCTCGGGCCAGGGGTGATAGATATTGTGCGAGCGAAGCCCTGCCTCGACATGCGCCACCGGCACCTTGCGGTAATAGGCGGCGAGCGCGCCCGCCATGGCCGTCGCGGTATCGCCCTGCACCACGACCCAATCGGGTTTCTCGGCGTCCATCACCCCGCCCAGACCCGTCAGCAGAGCGGCCGTCAGGCCATCGAGCGTTTGATCGGGTTTCATCAGATCGAGATCGTGTTCGGGCATAATCCCGGCGATTTCGAGCACCTGATCCAGCATCCCGCGATGCTGTGCCGAAACACAAGTCACCACGCGGAAGGCCGGATCTGCCTTGAGCGCGTGGACCACGGGGAACATCTTGATGGCTTCGGGGCGCGTGCCGAAGATCACGAGGATTGTCTTTGCCATGGCCGAGCCCTTTAGCGGACCCGGGTTAAGGCGCGCATAATCACGCCTGCCAGTTTAAACGGAAGGCATCTGCTGGCTGGAGCAATGGAACCCGCCGCCCCCTGCCAGAACCGCGTCGGCCATAAGCCCGATCACCGCGCGGCCGGGGAACAGCTCGGCAATAGCCGCAACGCCATCCTCATCATGTTGCGTGCCGAACACCGGCACGATCACGATAGTGTTGGCGATCACGAAGTTCATGTAACTCGCAGGCTGGACCATGCCGCCCCATTCCACGAGGCCCGGCGATGGCACTTCCACAACCGTGACACCAAAGTCACGCGCCCGCGCAGCCGTATCGGCATAGATCGCGGCATTGGGATCGGCAGGGCCGGTCGGGCGCGGAATGGCGAGGCGGTTCGGCGCGACGAAGCGCGCCAGGTTGTCGACATGGCCGTCCGTATGGTCGTTGATCAGACCATCGCCCAACCACAGCACCCGGTCATATCCCAGATCGCGCGCCAGCCGCGCTTCGAGATCGCCGCGCGAGAGAGCGGGGTTGCGATTCGGATTGAGCAGGCACTGTTCGGTTGTCGCGACGAGGCCTGTGCCATCGCCATCCAGCGCGCCGCCTTCCAGAATCCAGTCGCAGCGATCGGCACCCAGCGCTGCGCTTTCCGCCAAATCGGCCCCGATCGCCTGATCTCCCTCCATCAGATACTTGCCGCCCCAGCCGTTGAAGCCGAACAGCCGCGCGCGCCTGCTTTCCGCTCCGCACACCACCAGCGGCCCGGTATCGCGCAGCCACACGTCACCAAAGACCCGCCGCTCCAGCGTAACCGCACCCGAAACCAGCGACCGCGCGCGCATCTCGTTCGCCGCATCGCGCACGATCAGACGCACCTCCTGCCCGCTATCGGCCACCGCGCTGGCAAAGGCGGCGATCTGCTCCTGCGCACGGTCGATCACACCGGACCACTCCTCCGCCAGATGCGGAAAGCCGATCCAGAGCCAGTCCTGCGGATGCCATTCAGGCGGCATCCGCATCGATGTATCGGTCATCGTCTCGACCTCTTACTTGCCGGCCGCTTCGGCCAGGCTTTTGTCCCGCACCGCGCGGAATTCGTCGTTCGGATGCCAATTGGGCCAGGTGGTGCCATTGGCAAGCTCGCGGCCAAGCCGGTAGAACAACGTCACGTCCTGCTTCATGCCGGACATGTCCCAGTTCTCCTGATACTGGTCGCTCGGCTGATGGTAGTGCAAGTTCTCATAGTCTTTCAGGATCGCTTTGCCGGCCGCCGTGCCGCCTACGACCAGATCGGTTCCGCGCTTCAGATCGAACATCGGAACACCGCGCTTGGCGAAGCTGAAGTGGTCTGAGCGGTAGTAGTGGCCCTTCTCGGGACCGTCCTCGGGCGATTCGGTGAGCCCCATTGCCCGTTCGGCCTTGCGCAGGATCGCAGTCAGTTCGGACTTGTCTCCACCCGTTACCGTGACGTTCTTCGCGCGTCCGCCCGTGTACAGCGCATCCATGTTCACCCCGCCCACGGTCTTGGCCAGCGGGAACACCGGGTTCCGGGCGTAGTATTCGGAGCCGAGCAGGCCCGATTCCTCCAGCGTCACGGCCAGAAACACTTGGCTGCGCGCGGTCGGACCAGCCTGTCCGTTCATCTTTGCGAGTGCCGCAAGCGCGGCGATGCCGGTCGCATTGTCGACCGCGCCGTTGCAGATTTCGTCGCCGGTTTTGTCAGGCTTGCAGTGGCCGAGATGATCCCAGTGCGC
>CANFIV010000242.1 GCA_947446935.1 Sphingomonadaceae bacterium
AGCGATCCGCCGGAAGCGTTCATGGCCACCCGCCGCGTGCGACTGGGAACGATCGACATCGGTTCGGGCGGCGGAAGCGAATGGCGCATCGATGGTGTGGTGCGTCATGCCTATGCCGATCCGCATCACGCCGAACGCGGCTATGATATTGCCCTGCTCCATATTGTCGGACCGGTCGCCGCCCCGGTGAACACGAGCCAGACGTTCGAGCCGGTGCCTATCCGCATCCCCGGGCTTTTCGATGCCCCGCTGAAATCAGGGCAGACCGATCTGGAACTAAGCGGTTGGGGCGTCACCGGTGAGGCCCCCACGACCCGTCAGACCCGCAGCATCGACAACAAGCCGCAACTTCCTGCGCAAATCCTGCAGATCGCCCATCTGAAATATTGGGATCCGGCCAATTGCAACCATGATCCGCGCTTCCTCCAGAAGGGCTACACCTTGCAGCCGGGCCAGATTTGCGCGGGTAGCCTGACCAATCAGACCGCCTGCTTCCTCGATAGTGGCGGGCCGCTCGTTCGCCGCTACGCCGGGCCCGCTGATGCCCTCGGCGTGCGCCAACCGGAGCTTGTCGGCCTTGTGTCCTTCGGGATCGGCTGCGGCAATGTTCGTGCCCCCAGCGGCTTCGTCGATGTGCGGTACTTCAAGGACTGGATCAGGCGCGCCAAGGCCAATTATCGGCCGGGCAAATTCGTCAAGATGCGATAGCGGGCCGCGCGCCCCCTCGCGCCTGATGCCGAAAACCTCAGCACGAAGTCCTTCATAGCCGAACCCGATTTAGCCGGAGCGCGTTCGTCACCACCGTCAGAGACGAAAGCGCCATCGCCGCCCCTGCAAACATTGGCGACATGAGCAGTCCGGTCGATGGGTAAAGCACCCCAGCTGCAATCGGAACGCCAATCCCGTTGAACACGAACGAGAAGAACAGATTCTGGCGGATGTTGCGCATTGTCGCATCCGCCAGCTTTCGCGCGCGGACGACTGCGGCGAGGTCGCCCTTGGTCAATGTGATCCCTGCGCTTTCGATGGCGACGTCGGTTCCCGTCCCCATGGCGAGGCCAACATCCGCAGCGGCCAGTGCCGGTGCATCGTTGATGCCGTCGCCCGCCATCGCGACCTTTGCGCCTTGCGCCTTCAATTCGCCGACGATCCGGGCCTTGTCCTCGGGACCAAGCTCCGCATGGACGCCGTCCAGCCCGCCGACCCCATTGGCCACAATCTGCGCGGTTGTTGGATTGTCACCCGTCAGCATGATGACCCGCAGACCCTGCTGGCGGAGCGCCCCGATTGATGCGCGGGCATTTGCGCGGATCGGATCGGCAACGGCGATGAAGCCGGCCAGCACGCCGCCGACGGCAATCAACATGATCCCGGCACCATCGCGGCGCCTGGCCTCCGATGCATCGTACAAGGGCGAGGCATCAACGCCGATGCGTTCCATCTGTGCGGCATTGCCGATGACGACAGCATGGCCATCAACCGCGGCACTGATCCCCGAGCCAACTTGCACCTGAAAATTTTCAGGTTCGGCCATGATCAGCCCACGTTCTTTGGCGGCCGTCACAATTGCCTGTGCAAGGGGATGTTCCGATCGGGCCTCGACCGAAGCGGCCATGCTAAGCAGTCCATTTTCGGTAAAGCCTCCGATAGGCTGGATAGCGGTCAGCTTGGGTTTGCCCTCGGTAAGCGTACCGGTCTTGTCGATCAGCAAGGTATCGACTTGCTCGAACGCTTGCAGCGCCTCAGCGTTCTTGATGAGGACGCCCGCCCGTGCGCCCCGGCCGGTGCCCACCATGATCGACATCGGTGTCGCCAATCCCAGCGCGCATGGGCAGGCGATGATGAGCACAGCAATTGCATTGAGCAGCGCATGCCCAATGCGGGGTTCGGGGCCGACCATGCTCCAAACAGCAAACGTAGCGGCGGCGATCAGGATGATGAGGGGCACAAACCAGCCCGAAATGCGGTCGGCAACAGCCTGGATCGGCGCGCGGCTGCGCTGGGCGTCGCCAACCATTTTCACGATCCGCGCGAGCATCGTGTCGCTGCCAACCGATCGCGCTTCCATAACCAGGCTACCGGTGCCGTTTACGGTGCCGCCGGTCAGGGTGCTCTGTACGTCCTTGGCAACAGGGAGGGGTTCACCGGTGAGCATCGATTCATCGACCGAAGATTTGCCTTCGGTCACGACACCGTCGACCGGCACCGCTTCACCGGGGCGGATCCGAAGGCGATCACCCGCAACGATCTCGGCGAGCGGAACCTCTGTTTCTGTGCCATCCGCACTGATGCGGCGTGCGGTTTTCGGCGCCAGATTGAGCAGCGCGCGAATGGCCTTACCCGTTGCGGCGCGGGCCCGAAGCTCAAGCATTTGGCCGAGCAGAACGAGCGCAACGACGGTTCCGGACGCCTCGAAGTAGACCGGCACCATACCGTGCATCTTGAACGTTTCGGGGAACAAGCCCGGCGCAACGGTCGCCACCAGACTATAGAGAAATGCCGCGCCCACACCCATCGCAATCAGGGTGAACATATTGAGGTGGCGCGTGCGAAGCGACGTCCATCCCCGCGCGAAGAAGGGCGCGCCAGCCCACAGGACGATTGGTGCGGCGAGCGCGAGTTGTATCCAGGGCGAGATGCCGGGATCGATCAAATGCAGACCCAGCATGTCGTTGCCCATGGTCAGGACGATCAGGGGCACCGCCAGCCCTGCCGATATCCAGAAACGCCGCGTGAAATCGATCAGTTCGGGGTTGGGGGCATCGCTGAGCGACGGCGCTTCGGGTTCTAGCGCCATCCCGCAGATCGGGCAGGCGCCCGGTCCGTCTTGGTGGATTTGTGCGTGCATCGGGCATGTCCAGGTCGCACCGGGCGCCATAGCGGTTTCGGGGCGCACTGGGCCTGTTGCATAGCGCTCGGGGTCAGCAGCATATTTCGCCAGGCAGCCCGCCGAACAGAAATAGTGCTCCACGCCTCCGGGCCCAACGTGATGGGCAGTTCTTCTGGGATCGACCGCCATGCCGCACACTGGATCGCGCGTGACCGGTCGGCCGGATAGCGAAGCGATCTTGGCATTCGTCATTGATTGCTCCCAGAAATTGCCCCGTCTGGATATGGTTGCCGAAGCGTGACAATGGCTGGTCGATCCCTGTCAGGATCGCCGGCCAATAGGGTAACGCGCAAGGCAACGCATTTGTGCCGCCAGCGCCTTAACGCAGCAAGCCGCTATCGTATCAACGGGAGGCTGATGCGCGGACACGGATGCTGCCACCGGCAAGGCTCCACCCGGCGGATCGAGCCATCATCATCGTCGGGCCTCAGCACGCACTGTTAGGTGGGACCGGCCCTGATCAGAAAACCGCGCAGGGTTGGCCCTCGGCGACGCGCTGCATAACCATCTGGAACCACGCATGTGCGTGGGCACGCGGGGCGCCGTTCTGGGTAGTTTCCGAACCTACCGCGCTCTCGCCCAGCCGATAGGAATGAAGGCCGCCTGCCAGCCAAGGATCGAGCCCATGTTTAAGAAGATTGTGGTGGCCTATGAGGGCAGCGGTGCCAGCGAGGCGGCGCTGCGGCGGGGCGGTGAACTGGCGCGGGCCTGCCATGCCCAGTTGCACTTGCTCGGCATCGTCGTGACCTCGGGAGGGCTTTTGCTCGATCCCGCTTACGTGCCCAATGAGCTCATCGAAACCGAACGGAAAATTCTGCTTGAGGCTTTGGAGGATCGGGCCCGAGCGCTCAGCCTGGACGGCATTTTGACGACAACCTGCATTCGTGATGGCGAACCTGCGGCCGAGATTTTGTCCTACATCAAGGAGATCGAGGCCGACCTTGCCGTAATCGGGCAGAGCCACAAAGGCATGTTGGCACGGTGGTTCGAAGGCTCGGTTGGCGCGCATTTGCTGGAAGACCTGCCGTGCAGCGTTATGATCGCCAGCGATGGCCCACTTTCGTCTCTCGAATCCTGAGGTTACCCGCAGATGCCAAACCTGACCATCACCCCT
>CANFIV010000243.1 GCA_947446935.1 Sphingomonadaceae bacterium
ATCAACCGGTCCCAAAGTCGCGGCTGCTCCGGGGCGCGAACGGTCACCGTAGAAATGATCGTAGCGGCTCACTCCACGCCCGAAATCGGGATCTTCGGCCACTGCAGCATGCGCGTTGAAGCGCTCGACCGTCTGCAGCAATTGTGAAGCATCAACTCCGATCTTTGCAGCAAGCCCCTCTAGGCTGTCCGCCTGCGCCACCCAGTCCGGCAGCGTATCAAACGGCATCACCGGCCCCAGAGGATAGCGCGCACGGTATTGCGCATCGAACACCAGATACGCCGGCATATTCGGATAATCATAGGTCGCCGGATCGAACAGGTGGAACGCACCCGCCAACGAGGAATAGTTGATGGCCTCGTTGCAGAAGCGCTTGCCGGTGCGATTCACCAGCAGGCTGTGCGGCAGGGTGCGCTCGATCAACACAGGCATGCTGCGCTGTTCGCCGCCCGCCCACTGCGCGCCGCCCATAGACAGCGTTGGAACCCACCATGCGCTCGTCATGTTGCCGAGCCCTGCGCCCGCCGCCATGGCGAGCTTGAGCCCGTCGCCGGTGTTTCCAGGCGGCGAGGCCGGCGCTTCGAGCGGACCGCGCAGGAAGGCTTTCTTGAGCCCCTCGTTCCATTCGAACCCGCCAGTTGCGAGGATGACCCCGCGCGCTGCGTGGATGGTCCTCTGCCCCTCCGCCGTGCCAAACACCGCGCCGACAACGCGGCCCTCCTCGATCACCAACCGCTCGGCCTTGCAGCCCAGCTGCGGTTCGATCCCGCGCGCCAAACAGGCCGAGAGCAGCCGCCCGACCAGCGCCTGCCCGAACCCGCGCAAGTCCTCTGCCGCGCGGCGCTGCAATTCCGCTGGATCGACGAAGCCCGAGCTGCCGCCCAGCGGCGTTTCGCGCAGCATCATGCGGTGGATCACGCCATCGCCGAACACCTTGTCTGCCCAGGGGCCGAGCGTCTTGTAATCGAACAGTTCATTATCCAGCGCCCGCCCACCATCAGGCTTCGCCCCGGGCCGGTCGAGGTAGTAATCCGGGTAACCGGGCAGGATGCTGACCTCTAGCCCGCCTGTGCTTTCCAGAAATGCCAGCGCCTCCGGAGCCTCGCGAACAAATGCCCCCAGCACTGCCAGGTCCATTTCGCCGTGATCGAGGCTGCCGAAATAGGCGAGCGCTTCTTCCTCGCTGTCCGGGATACCCGCCGCCTGCATGCGCGGGTTGTTGGCGGTCCAGATGATCCCGCCCGAAATCGCCGCCGTGCCGCCCAGTCGCTCGCCCTTCTCAGCGATTATCACACGCGCGCCGCCATCATGCGCAGCCAGTGCGGCGGCCATACCGGCAGCGCCCGCGCCGATAATCAGGACATCGGTGTGTTCCATGGGATCAGAGCCCCCCGGTCACATAAAGGCACTGCCCCGTAACCCACCCGGAAGCGGCCGAAACGAGGTAAAGTGCCGCAGCGGCAATATCCTCCTCACGCCCGAAGCGCTGCAGCGGGATGCCGATCATCTCGCGCAAGGCCTCGCGCTTGGTCTCGTCATTGGTGCGCATGCAGTCGTTGAAGTTCTCGGTCGGGATCGGCCCCGGCGCGACTGCATTCACGCGGATTTTCGGTGCCAGCTCGCGCGAAAGGGTTGCGGTCAGGCTGTTCACCCCGGCCTTGGCTGCACCATAAGGCCCGTTCTTGACTTGCGGACCATAGGCAGCCCGCGAAGACGTGTTGAGGATCACCCCGCCCGCCTCGCCCATGGCTTTCGCGGCGACAACCGCACCCATCCAGACCGCCTTTAGGTTCAAGTTGACCTGCGCGTCCCAGCTCTCCTCGGTGGTCTTGGTCAGATAGCGCGGGTTGCCATCGGGGATGCCCCCGGCATTGCTCACCCAGATGCCGATAGGGCCAAGCTCCGCCGCCGCTCGCGCCGCGAGTGCTTCCAAAGCTGCCATGCTTGTCGCATCGGTCGGCACCGCAATGGCCCGGCGGCCCAGCGCGCGGATCTCCGCCGCCACCGCCTCGATATCCGCCGCCGTGCGCGCGCCCAGCGCCACGTCGGCCCCAGCTTCGGCGAGCGCGATGGCAATCGCACGGCCGATTCCCTTGCCCGCACCGGTAACCACGGCGACCTGACCATCGATGCGAAATGCGTCCAGAATGCTCATGCTGCTGCTGCCTGCCGTTCCATTTGCGCGACCCGCGGGTCGTTGGGATCAGTCCATTCCTCGCCGATCACTTGTTGCACGGCGAGGTGGGGGGGTACGTTGTCGAGTCCGATCATCTTGTCGCAAGTCTGGTGGAAACTGTAGATCCGCGCCTCCTGATAGCTCAGCGGCACAGACTTGAAGCCGTCGCTTTCCATCGATTTCTGGATCGCCTCGCCGAACTGGGTATCCTCCAGGATTACCGGGCTCATTTCGCGCCCGCCCTTGCCGTCCGGGACAGTCCAGAGGTCCGGCACCGGGCCATCGCCCCAGTCGAGCGCCATGGTGATCAACTCCAGCCGCGTTGTGTTGAGGCCGGTTGGCCAGAAGATCAACGGCGGCAGGAAGAAGCTGGAAAGCGGCGAGACCCAGTTGGGGAACACCGTGTAACTCTGCGTGGTGGTCCGCCCCAGCTCACCCACGGTCTCGATCATCTTCCATTCGGGCGGGCTGTCGAGCAGGCGCATGTGCTCGCGGTTGGTGTCCTTCGGCCCCGGCGCGATCATGCGCGCGTGGCCATTGCGGTAAATCGTGTTCACGTTGCGCTTGTGGTCGACCAGCGGCGCCACGGTATCGGGATGGATGAAGGGCACATGGTAGACTTCCATGTTGGCCTCCATTGCCACTTTCCAGTTGCACTGGAGATCGAAGCTCTGCCGCGCGGCCAAGCGCACCTTGTCGAACTGGAATTCCTCCCACTCGTCGGCAATCGGCCCCAGCCACTCGCGCAAGCTCATCGCGTTGTCGTCGAGGTTCACATAGATCAGCTTGCCGTACATCTCGCAGCGCACCGCGATGAGGCTGCGACACGACTTGTCGAGACCGGTGAAATCCTGCGCCTCGGGCACACCGACCAACTCGCCGTCGGTCTTGTAGGTCCAGTTGTGATAGCCGCACATCAGCCGCGGCGAGCGGCCCCGTTCAGCCGTGACGACCGGCGCGCCGCGATGCCGGCAGGTGTTGTAGAACGCGCGGACCACGCCATCCATGCCATGCACGATGATCAGCGGCTGGCCAGCATTCTCCCATTTCATGAAGCAGCCGGGCTCGGGCACTTCATCGAGATGCGCGGCGAACAGCCAGCTCTTCTTCCAGATGTATTTCTGCTCGAGGTCGTAATACTCCTGCGATGTATAGCGCCCGGCGGGCAGGTCTGGCAGATGCGGAAAGCCCTCGGGCGGAGCGGTGCGCGCCGCTTCCCATTCCATCAGCTGCTTGATCGTCTCGACCGTTTTCTGATCCAGCATCGCCATGCCCTCCCTCAATCGATCCGGCGCTTAGGCCCAAAGTCTCAGGCGTTGCCTGCGATGACCGACTTTGCGTCGTCCACACGGATCGCCGCGCCGTTGATGAACTTGCTCTCGTCCGAGGCGAGAAACACCACTGTGTAGGCAATGTCGTCCGGCTCGCCGAGCTTGGTGAGTGGGCCCGATTGCGCAGCTTCCGGGCCGCGTATCAGTGCCGCCTGCCGCCCGACCTCCATCACCATCGGCGTGAGGATGCCGGCGGGGTGAATGCTGTTGCAGCGAATGTTGTAACCCTGTTGCGCGCAGTGGACCGCCACGGCGCGGGTCAGCGCCTCGACCGCTCCCTTCGCCGCGCAATAGGCCGCCACCGCGCTTTCGCCCTGCAGCGAGGCGATCGAGGCCATGTTCACGATCGAGCCGCCGCCGGTTTCCTTCATTACCCGCACCGCGTGCTGGCAGCCAAACCACGTGCCGTCTGCGCTCACCGCCATGATGAACCGGTAGTCCTTCTCGGTCTGGGTCTCGATATCGCCGAGCTCGACCACGCCCGCGTTGTTC
>CANFIV010000244.1 GCA_947446935.1 Sphingomonadaceae bacterium
CGAGCCAGCGGCCAGCCGGGGCCGCGATCTGGCATTCCTGCTGGCTGGTCTGGTCTTCGGCTATGTCGCGCTGCGGCTGGCCGGCGCAGCACCCGGCACCAGTCTCGATCTGCGCGGCCTGTTCGATCTCGCACTCGCAGGGATTGCCGGCTTCTGCCTTGGCCGCCGCCCGGTCAGCCTGGTCCGGACGCCACCCGCTGCCTGAAACCCCTGATACTTCGCGCAAGAGGCCCTTCATGTTTCACGCCGAACTGATCACCAATTTTGCCGCCCTGCTCGAGCGCCATGCCCGCGAACGCGGCGCGAAAGACGCCTATCGCGACAACAGCCGCGCGGTAACCTATGCCGATCTGCATCGGCGCACGGCCAATCTGGCGGGCCATATCGCGGCGCTCGGGCTAGAGCCGGGTGATCACGCTGCCGTCTATCTGCCCAACTCGGTCGATTGGATCGAGGCCACGATCGCCACCGTGCGCGCGGGCGGTGTCGCCGTGCCGGTCAGCGCCGAAGCGACTGCTTCCGAAGTGCATTACCGGCTGACCCACGCGGGCTGCCGGGTGGTGTTCACCAATACCGCGCTCGCCCCGGTTCTGGCCGAACTGGCAAGCGAACTGCCGGACTTGCGCGCAATCGTGATCGTCGATGCCGATGCCGAGAGCGTGCTGAATGTCCACCAGCATGCGCTCAACGTTCTTGCCGACCGCGCTCCCACCGTGCCGGCGCGCGATCCTGAAGACATCGATGGCCCGGCTTTCCTCGTCTATACTTCGGGCACCACCGGCAAGCCCAAGGGCGTGCAGCTCTCCTGCCGCGGCATGCTGTGGGTGACGGCGGCATGCTGGGCGCCCGTGCTCGGGCTCAGCGAACACGACGTCGTGCTCTCGCCGCTGCCGCTCTACCACTCGTATGCGCTCAACATGTCGGTGATCTCGATCCTTGCGACCGGCGCAACGATCCACCTGATGGAGAAGTATTCGACCACCGAGGCACTGCGGCTCCTGGAGACCGGCGAGTTCACGGTGATGCCTGCAGTGCCGACGATCTTCCATTATCTGATGGAAGCCGCGCTCGCCAAGGGCTCGACCGCGCTCAATGGCCTGCGCGCCTGCGTATCGGCGGGCGCGATCATGCCGGCCACGCTCAATGTCGCGTTCGAGCGCGCCTTCGGCGTCCCGCTGCTCGATGGCTACGGCATCACCGAAACCTCGACCATGGTGACGATGAACCCGCAGGGCGCGCGGGTCATGGGCTCCTGCGGCCTGCCCCTGCCCGGCCTTGCCCTGCGCATCGTCGATCCCACCAGCCTCGCTGATTGCGCACCCGGCCAGGAAGGCGAACTGATCGTGCGCGGCCCCAATGTCATGCTCGGTTATCTGGGCAACCCCGAGGAAACCGCGCGCGCCGTGCGGGGCGGCTGGTATCACACCGGCGATCTCGCCCGCGCCGATGCCAACGGCTTCGTGACCATCACCGGCCGCATCAAGGAACTGATCATCCGGGGCGGCCAGAACATCGCCCCGGCCGAGATCGAAGAAGTCGTGCTCGGGCTCGAAAGCGTGGCCGACTGCGCGGTCGCCGCCCTGCCCGACAGCCAGCTCGGCGAAGTGCCCGGCCTCTTCGTTGTGCCACGGGGCGCTGATTTCGACGCAGCCGAAGTGCTGGCGCACTGCCGCAAGCATCTCTCGAGCTACAAGGTTCCGGCGGCAATCCACGTAATCGCTGAAATCCCGCGCACCGGCTCGGGCAAAGTCATCCGCTTCAAGCTCAAGGACATGGTCGCCGGTTGAGCGGCCAGCCATCACGAAAGGGTTTTCCTGTGCAGAACGATCCCGTTGTCATCATTGGCTATTCGCGCACCCCAATGGGGGGCTTCCAGGGCGATTTCGCCGGGGTGAAGGCCACCGAGCTTGGAGCACAGGCGGTAAAAGCTGCGGTCGAGCGGTCTGGCGCGAACCCCGAAGCGATCGACCGCGTCTACATGGGCTGCGTCCTTCCCGCAGCCTTGGGCCAGGCCCCAGCGCGGCAGGCCACGCTGGGTGCAGGCCTGCCCCAGTCCGCCGAGGCGACCACGGTCAACAAGATGTGCGGATCAGGCATGCAGGCCGCGATCATGGGCTATGAGGCGCTGGCAGCCGGCACGGCCGACATGGTCGTGGCAGGCGGCATGGAAAGCATGACCAACGCACCTTACGCGCTGGCCAAGCATCGCGGCGGTGCGCGCATCGGGCACGACCGGATCGTCGACACCATGATGCTAGACGGCCTCGAGGATGCCTACGAACAAGGCAAGGCCATGGGCGTCTTCGCCGAGGAAGCGGTGCGCGACTACCAATTCACCCGCGAAGAGCAGGACGACTACGCCCTGCGCTCGCTCAGCCGCGCCAAGACGGCGATTGCCGAAGGCTATTTCGTGCGCGAGATCACCCCCGTGACGGTTTCGGCCCGCAGCGGCGACTTGGTGATCGATACCGACGAACAGCCCGCCAAGGCCCGCCCGGAAAAGATCCCGCATCTCAAGCCCGCCTTCGTCAAGGACGGCACGGTGACCCCGGCCAACTCCTCGTCGATCTCCGACGGCGCGGCCGCGCTGGTGCTGACCCGCCAGAGCGTCGCGGCGCAGGGCGGCATCGCCCCGATCGCCCGGATCGTTGCGGTCGCCTCGCACGCGCAGGCCCCCAACAAGTTTGCCTCGGCGCCCGTTCCGGCCATGCGCAAGGTGCTCGACCGGGCGGGCTGGAGCGTGAGCGACGTCGACCTCTTCGAAGTGAACGAAGCCTTTGCCGTCGTCGCGATGATTGCGGCGCGGGAGCTGGCGATCCCGGCAGAAAAGCTCAACGTCAACGGCGGCGCCTGCGCGCTCGGCCATCCGATCGGCGCATCGGGCGCTCGCATCATTGCGACGCTGCTCGGCGCCCTGCAGAACCGCGGCCTCAAGCGCGGCGTTGCCTCGCTGTGCATCGGCGGCGGCGAAGCGACCGCCGTGGCTGTGGAACTGGTCTGAGAGAGGAAAACCCCATGAATTCCGTCACGCTTGACTGGCACGGTGCCGTCGCCGTCATTTCGCTCAACCGGCCCGATGCGGCCAATGCGATCAACAATGATCTGGCCGACGCCTTGCGCAATGCCGCTGAGGCGATTGCCAGCGATGGCCGCGCCCGGGCGGTGATCGTGCGGGCCGAAGGCAAGATGTTCAGCGGCGGCGGCGATATCGGCGCCATGCTGGCAAAGCGCGCAGAAGGTGATCCGGCGGCTTACGGTGCGTTCTTCAAGGCGCTGGTTGAAGGCTTCCACGCCGGGATCCGGGCCCTTCGCGCCCTCGACCTGCCGTTGATCGCGGCTGTCAACGGCACCGCGGCGGGCGGCGGCATGAGCCTCGCGCTGGCCTGCGATCTCGTGCTCGCCTCGCCGCGCGCGAAGTTCGTGCCCGCCTATCCCGGCATCGGCCTCTCGACCGACGGCGGCATGAGCTGGAGCCTGCCGCGCATCGTCGGCCCGCGCAAGGCGATGCAGCTTTTGATCGAGAACAAGCCCATCGGCGCTGATGAAGCCGCAAGCCTTGGAATCGCCTCGGCCATCCTGCCGGAGGAAGGCTTCGATGCTGCCGTGCTCGAGCGGGCTGCCGCCATCGCCCGTCTGCCGCGCAAGGCGCTTTCCGCTCTGCGCGACCTGATCGACGCCAGCGCCGCCAATTCGCTTGGTGCCCAGCTTGATCTGGAGCAGCAGGCGATTACCAGCTTGGCTGTGGCCGGAGATGCCATGGAAGGGCTAGACGCGTTTTCGGCCAAGCGCCCGCCAACGTTTACCGACTGAAGGAAGCTCGAATATGACGGGCGCGGTGCGCCAGATCAGAAATTGTTCGGTTGAACGGACGCTGGCGATTGTCTCGGATACCTGGACGTTCCTGGTCCTGCGCGAATTCTATCTGGGTGCGCACCGGTTTGACCAGATCCAGAAAGTGCTGGGCGTGCCGCGCAGCACGCTCAGCAACCGGCTCG
>CANFIV010000245.1 GCA_947446935.1 Sphingomonadaceae bacterium
CCGGCGGTTTTCACATCCGAATAGTTGTTGGCGAAGGTCACGGCGCCATCGAATGCCGCAATGGGGCCCGAGTGGACATTCCAGGTATCAAGGCTGGCCGTGCGGTCGGTGCGGTTGACGAGGGCAAACGGCTTGACCGAAACCGGCGCTGCGCCCGCGTTGCTGACCGACTGGGTCGCCGTGATCATGTAGTTCGCATCGATCGCATAGCGGATCGCGAAAGTTTGACCGGTGGGGTTGGTCCAGCGCAGCGTAACCGGGGTTGCCGGGGTCAGCCGCGTACCATCCGCCTGCCACATCGTATCGGCAGTCGGCGCGGCGATGCCGTTCTCGCCGATCCAGCCGATCTGCGCATAGTGCTGGGCCGGGGTGCCGGCGGGCGAGAACAGCCGCACCGGCGGACTGGACTTGTCAATCGTCTCACGGTGGCGCGCCAGCGTCAGGTCGTCCACGAGGCCGCCCATGAGGTTGATCGAGCCCTTGAGTCCCGGAGCGTCGATTGGAACGCGGTGCCCGGCGGCAAGCGCCTGCGTGAGATCCTGCTTCTCGAGCGCGATATCGGCGGGAGCTTGCAGCCCGCCCTCACGCGTCGGCTTGAGCGTGGGTGCAGGCGCAGCGGCACCGGCAGCAGGCGAGGCTCCGGCCCCGAGCGGCGCACCGGCAACCGGCGCGCGCTTGGGCACGGGCGGATAATAGTACCGCATTCCCATGTCCCAGCCCACCAGCATCACGGCCATCAAGACCACTGCCAGGATCAGGTTGCGCTGATTTTCCACTATGCCTCGCGTTCTAGATTATCGATGTCGGAGTCGGTTCCGCGGCCCAGTCAGGGCACCGGATCATGGCCATGGCCACCCCAAGGTTGGCAGCGCAATAGCCGCTTCACTGTCAGCCAACCACCCTTAATCGCACCATGTTTGCTGAGCGCTTCGATCGCGTATTGCGAACATGAGGGGCTGTAGCGGCAAGAGGGCGGCAGGATGACCGAAGGGCCCAGCTGCCACAACCGCACGAGTACGATAAGCAGCCGTTTCATCACTTGCCCCGGCCCTTTGGCTTCCCGCGCGGACTGTTCCGGCGCGGGGGATCGCCTTTGCCTGCAGCGGCGCGGGAGAGAGCGGCTTCCAGCTCGCTGCGCAAAGCCGCAAAGTCCCTCTCGATCCCGTTCTCCCGCCCGATCAGCACATGGTCCGCTCCGGCAAGACCTTGCTGCGGAAGCACTTCGCGGGCCAATGCGCGCAGCCGCCGCTTCATGCGGTTGCGCATGACTGCGTTGCCGATTTTCTTGGTGACGGTGATCCCGAACCGCAGCGACCCATCGGCGCGCGACAGCGGATTGACCAAAAGCACGAATCCGGGCCTTGCGACCCGGATTCCGTGGTTGGCGGCCAAAAAATCGGCGCGCTTGGCAATGATCCCGAGCCGGGGCCGGCGCGCCTCGGCAACCGAGGCAGGCGCCGCAGCGGCTGGAAGGTCTGGAATCAGGCCGAAAGCTTCTTGCGACCGCGAGCGCGGCGGGCGCGCAGCACCTTGCGGCCGCCAACGGTGGCGGAGCGAGTGCGGAACCCGTGGCGGCGGGCACGCACGAGGTTGCTGGGCTGGAAGGTGCGCTTCATCGGTGTGCTCTTTTCGCTCTAATCGAATCAGAAAGCCCGGTTTTGCAAGGCGCAAAGGGCCGGAATCAGGAGCGGGCCGATACGCCGCGAAGCCCGCTGCGTCAAGCGCTCCAATGGACTGGAACCCGCAAACGCCTGGATTTGGCCGCGATTTCACCGGGCCGCCGCCCAGAAAAAAGGCCCGGTCGTTGCCAACCGGGCCTAAAAGTTTTGGGAGAGGATGCCTGAAAGGCCATTTTCATATGCAACTACCCCCTTTCTTTCGCAAGTGCGAAATGAGCGAGAGTGGTTGCATTTTTTGCATTTCACCGCATCGAAGTGTCTGAAAACCGTCGATTACGCGCCTGATACCGCGGCCTTGGCCAAGCACCAGCCAGCCCATCACAAAAATGGATGGGAACATTCATTGCGCCGCAGCACGGATCTGCCGAACCCCGATCAATGCGCCAGCAGCAGCGGCACCAGCGATTTGTCGAGCAATTCGCGCGAAACCCCGCCAAGCAACAGCTCACGCAACCGGCTCTTGCCAAACAGGCCCATCACGATCAGCCCGGCACCAAGCTCCCGCGCGGTTTCCGCAATCGTCGCTCCGATCGAGCCATGACGCTCGATCTCATGCACTTCGGCATGGATATCGTGGCGTGAGAGATAGCTGGCGGCTTCGCGCGCGGGGAAGCTGTCGTCCTTCTCGCGCACCGTGAGGATATGGACTGCGCTCGCCTGCGCCAGAAGAGGCAGCGCAGCGCGCATGGCCGCTGCCGATTCGTGCCCGCCATCCCACGCAAGCAGCATAGGACAGTCGAACGCCAGCATCGGCACGCCCTTGGGCAGCGCGAGCACCGGACAGCGCGAACCGATCGCCACTTCCTCCAGTGCAGGATCATCAAGGCTGGCCACGATCAGATCGGTGAAGCGCGCCGCAGCGGCCACGCCCTCGACCCGGCCCTGATCGACCAGCACGACATCGAACGCCACATCCTGCGGCGCCAGCCGCTTGTCGAGATCGACGCCGAGTTGTTCATCCGCCGCGCGGACCTCGTTCACAACTTCCGCAGAAAGTGCGGCGCCGCCAAACGGCTCCCACAGCGCCATCTGGGCAAAGGGCGTGGCGATCTGGAAAGTGACATGGCCGCGCGTGGTCCGCGCCAGCGCCAACGCGGTTTCAACGCGGTCGTCGAGCGTATCGGCGCTATCGGCCGGGCAGAGAATGGAACGCATCTGAATGCTCCTTTGATCAGCGACACAACGAAACCATCGGCCTCACGAGGCAGGTCTGCCATGATCCAAGTCAAATCGCCCACTTGCCGCATGGTTCCCGCCCGCTATGGCGCTCGGGAGAAATAGCGGGAGCTGGCATGGCATACACAGCGGTGATTTTCGATTTCGGAGGCGTGATCACCTCTTCTCCGTTCGAAGCGTTCAACCGGCTGGAGGCCGAGCGTGGGCTCCCGCAGAATTTTGTACGCACGGTCAATGCGATCGATCCGGACAATAATGCCTGGGCCCGATTCGAGCGTGCCGAAATCAGCGCCGCCGAATTCGATTTGCTATTCGCGGCCGAAGCCAAGGCGCAAGGCTGCGACCTTTTCGGCCGCGAAGTGTTGGGCGTGCTGGCCGGCACGGTCCGCCCGGCGATGGTCAGCGCGCTGGACCAACTTACGGCTGCGGGCTTTCGCATCGCCTGCATCACAAACAATGTGCCGACCGGGCACGGAGGCCTTGTGGGTGCGGGCCTGGCGCGCAGTGCGGATCGCAGTGACGCGCTGGAGCAGATCTTCGCCCGATTCGAGCATGTTATCGAAAGCAGCAAGGCGGGGGTGCGAAAGCCCGATCCGCGCATCTACCTGATGATGTGCGAGAAGCTGGGGCTGGAACCCGCCGCTTGCGTCTATCTCGATGACCTTGGTGTCAACTGCAAGCCGGCGGCTCAGCTCGGCATGGCTGCGATCAAGGTGACCGCCGAAGCGCAGGCGCTGGCCGATCTTTCCGCACTGGTCGGGCTGGCCCTCGGATGACATGTCGCATTGCAGCACGGCGCTGAGGCGCTAGAGAGGCGCAAACAGCCAAAGGGAATCTGACTCGCATGGCCAAGAAGCTTTACCCCGATGCCGCCAGCGCTCTCGATGGGCTGCTGCGTGACGGTCTGCTCATCGCCTGCGGGGGCTTTGGCCTCTGCGGCATTCCGGAACGCCTGCTCGATGCGGTGCGTGATTCGGGGGTGAAGGATCTGACCTTCGCCGGCAACAACGCCGGGATCGACAACGAAGGCATCGGCAAGCTGCTGCGCACGCGGCAAGTTAAGAAGATGATCGCCTCCTATGTGGGCGAAAACAAGGAATTCGAGCGCCAGTATCTTTCGGGCG
>CANFIV010000246.1 GCA_947446935.1 Sphingomonadaceae bacterium
ACCCGCTGCCAAAGCCCTGATACGCGCGGCTGCTATCGAGATAGCGGTCGCAGACCACCCAAGCCCCCCGCGCCAAAGCGGGACGGATGAGCGTCTCGACATGATCGGCCCGCGCCGCGGCAAACAGCAGCGCCTCAGCCCGAGCGCCCCCGCCTGGACCGTCGCTGGCCAACAGCAGCGACCGGATCGCCTCGGCACCGGGCGTTCCGCCAGGTTCGCGTGTGGTCACCACCTCAAGGCCCCGGCTGCGTAGCGCTTCAGCCAGCAGGCGACTCTGGGTCGATTTGCCGACCCCTTCCCCGCCCTCGAACACGATGTAGCGCCCGCTCATTGGTCAGCCCCGCTCATTGTCCAACCAGGGCCAGCAGGCCATTGCGCAGCCGCGCTGCGAGCCCGGCAGCAGGCACGTTTGCGGCTGCAACCAGCGGCAACTGAGTCTCGACCTGCCCCTTCACGCGAACCACCAGCGTCGCAACGGAATCGCCTTTGGCGATCGGCGCGCGCAGCGGCCCCCTGTAGCGGATTGTCATGCTGTAGCGGGCCCCTTCACCCCGCGGCAATGTCAGCGCCAGCGGATGTGGTGCGACAAGACCGACATCACGCGTTTCGCCCCCCTGAACTTTGGCCGTCCCGATCACCGATCCTTCCGGAAAAAGCGGGTGCGCCTCGAAGGCAGCAAAGCCCCATTCGATAAAATCGCGCGATTCACGGGCGCGGACTTTGCCATTGTCATAGCCCCCCACCACCATCATCAGCCGCCGCCCGTCGCGAATGGCCGATCCGACAAGACCATAGCCCGCCTCGTTGGTGAACCCTGTCTTCACCCCGTCCGCACCTGCCACATAGCCATAAAGCGGATTGTGGTTGGGCTGCTCGATGCCTCGGAACGCAAGCCGCTCGTGTCCGTAGAAGCGGCGATACAAATCCGGATGCCGCGTGATCAGGGCCGTACTCAGCGTGGCGAGGTCAGCCGCAGAAACATAGGTTTCGCCCTCGTCCATCCAGCCATTGGGGGTATGGTAATGTGTGTCCTTAAGCCCGAGCTTGCGCGCCTCGGCGTTCATCATCGCAGTGAAAGCCGGCACGTTTCCCGCAACGCCCTCCGCCAGCACGACGCAGCCGTCATTGGCCGAAACGGTCACGATCCCGTCGAGCAGTTCGGCGACAGAGGTTTCGCTCTCGCTCGCCAGGAACATCGTGCTCCCTACCCGGTGCCAATGGCGAAAGGTCTCCGGGCTCATGCGAAAGCGCTGTTCAAGCCGCAGCTTGCCCGCCTTGATCAGTTCAAACGCCACATAGCTCGTCATGATCTTGGTGAGCGAAGCGGGCACGAAGCGGCGATGGGATTGTCGCTCGAACAGCACGCGTCCGCTGTTCACATCGATCAGCAGCGCGATGGGCGCGGAGACTTGCGGCATGGCGTTTGGCCCAGACAGTGCCTCGGGTCCGCCTGTTGCGCTCGCCACGCGAGCCGCCTGCGCGGGCCACAGGTGGACCAGGCCAGCCAACGCAGCAGTCAGCCCAATGCCAAGGAACCTGTAATGCAAGCGCGGCCTCCGGAAGGGTCGGGACCTGCGCCGAGCAAGCTTACTCTCGCACGGTCCGGGCTCCGGCATAGCCCGCGCCGTGCGCCTTCGCCAGAGCGGTATCCGCCTCTGTCCCCGCCGAAAACGGCCCGCTGCGCACGCGCCACAAATTGCCTGATCGAACCAGCGTGCCGCCTGACTTTCGCGCTGCCGTCTCTGCGTTGCCGCGCTGAGAAAACGCGCCAATCTGCACATAATACCGCGCCTTCCCTGCAGCGGGCTTTCCTGCAGCGGGCTTTGCGTTCGCTGGAGCTGCAACAGGTGGCGGCGCAGCAACCGTTGCCGGTTTGGGTGCTGGCTTGACCTTTGGCGCCGGTTTGGCTTTGAGCTCAATTTTTGCTGGTGGTGCCGGTTTGCTAGCGGCAGGTGGGTTCGCTGCAACCGGCGGCTTGACTGGAGTCGCGACCACGTCCGCAGGCTTGATCGTTACCGGCAGATCACTAACAGGCGGCTCAACCCCTAGCTTGCGCCGCAACGCCGCGAGCAGACCCGGCGGTGTATCCATACGCGGCGGCGCGGTCTGTCCGGTGCGCAGCAACGCCCGCTCCTGTTCGGGCGGGTTGACGCGGCGGATGCGCACGGACGCCGAGCCGGTGGCCGGCAATCCAAGCTGCGTCCACGCCATCTGCGAAAGTGCAACGAGGGCATCCCCCGACATCGGCCCGCGCTGATCGAGCCGCACGAGGATCGTGTGCCCCGTATTGAGAACGGTTACCTCCACATAGCTCGGCAGTGGCAGCGTGCGGTGAGCGCCGCTGATTCGCGTCGCACCCGCGCCCGGATCCGAAAGCACTGCCTTTCCCACCGCATCGTAGTTCAGTGTGTCCGCCGGGGTATAAGTCACCCCGTCTACCAGAAAGGGTTCTCCGATCTGCACAGGATAGTCGCCCGCTGGACCAGTAACATCAAGCGGCGGAGCCTTTAGATCACGCCCCAGGGCCGGCGTTACGAGAAGGCCGCCAAGGGCCAAGGCGACCGTCACCACGATCGCACCAGAATGCAGTCTACCGGGCAATTTCATCAGCAAGTAATCCCACCGAAAGGGCGTAGAGATTCGAGCAGTTGTAATCGAGGATGACCCTATAATTTCCGGTTAGCAGATAAGCAGTTTGTCCTTGTCCATCGGGTTCGAGCAGGCTTGCCAACACGTCATCCCCCGGCCAGCCCCCGGATTTGGGCACGACGCCGAGCGCTCTCCATTCCCGCATGGTTCGCCAGCGCGAGTGACGGGCAAATACTTGCGGGCAACGTGGGCTAGTCAGCGCGGTGCCGAGCGCGGCGCGATCGAGAACGGCCGGTACATCGACCGCCACGCCCCAAGGCTCGCCCGGCCGCCAGCCCGCATCCTTGAAATAGTTGGCAATCGACGCAAGCGTGTCTGTCCGGTTGGTCCAGATATCGGCAAAACCGTCCCCGTCCCCGTCCTGGGCCACACGCAAGTAGACGCTCGGCAGGAACTGTGGATTGCCGAAAGCCCCCGCCCAGCTGCCGACAAGACGCGAGCGAGGCACGCCGCGATCGACCATCTTGAGCAGCGCAATGAACTCTTCGGTGAACAGCGCGCGCCGACGCCCCTCGTAGGAAAGCGTCGCCAGCGAGCGCGCCAGATCGAAATCGCCGGTATACGAGCCGTAATTGGTTTCGTGCCCCCAGATCGCAAGCACGACATTTGCCGGCACGCCATAGCGCTGCTGGATCCTTGCCAGATCACCTTGGGCTGCCTGCAACTGCCGCCGCCCTCCAGCGATCCGCCCGGCATCGACATGTGTGCGGCGATAGCCGGCAAAGGCAGGCACCGATGCGGCAGAACCGGTGCCCGGCTGCGCCCGGTCGAGCGCAATAACTCGCGGATTGAACGTGAGGCCCGCCATAACCGAGGAAATGGTCTCCTCGCGCACACCATCTGCCCGCGCCCGCGCCGCCAGGTACTGGAGATACCCCTGGAATCCGGCCACTTCATCATCGCTTTGTGCCGCAGTCGGGCCGGCAAACAACGAAAGCAGCAGGACAAAGATCACGGCCCGCCAGAAACTGGCGGCTAGATGCGGGTAAAGGCGAAGGCGCATCATCATCAACGCCAATAGTCGCACAGCCCGCGCAGACTGGGAATCCCTCATTCGTAAATTCCTGTCGCGCAAAACCTCTTTGCGCCGCCCGACATCGCCGCTATCGGCATTTTTGCGCGGCCGAGCCTGATAAGGCCGTGCACGGACAGGTGGCCGAGTGGTTTAAGGCAGCGGTCTTGAAAACCGCCGTGGGTGGAAGCTCACCGTGGGTTCGAATCCCACCCTGTCCGCCAATCCCTGCATGAGTGCTCATCTCGTTTGGCTTTTGATCCGCGCGGAAATGCCGGCTGGCACACCATATGCAACAATCAGAAAATCGCCGTA
>CANFIV010000247.1 GCA_947446935.1 Sphingomonadaceae bacterium
CGGCATGCGCTATCAGACCAGCTTTGGCCCAATCCGCATCGATCTCGGCACACCGGTCAACCCGGCCAAGGGCGATAGCCGCATCGGCGTCTATGTCTCGCTCGGGCAGGCGTTCTGATGGCGAGCAGCGGGCCGCCCGAAGTTGTAAAGGAGACGCTGCCCAAGCCCGGCGGACGCGGCCTGTTCGGCTGGGTTCGCGGGCTGCTCGTTGCGGCGCTGCTGGTCCTGCTCGCGGCGGGCGGCGCGGCCGTGGTGCTGGATTCCCCGCTCGGGCACCGGTTTGTCGCGGACCGAATCGCCGCGCTCGCGCCTCAATCGGGGCTGCGCATCCGCATTGGCCGCATCGACGGCTCGTTGCTAGGGGAGATGAGCCTGCACGAGGTGGTGCTGAGCGATGCCAATGGCCGGTTTATGGTCGTACCGGAGGCTGCGCTTAACTGGCGGCCGCTGGCATGGCTGGGTCTGGACATGCGGAGGGGCCTTGATATCCGCAGCCTGATCCTCAAGCGCGGCACCCTTCTGCGCGCGCCCAAGCTCAACCCCGGCGATCCGAATGCGCCGATCCTGCCGGATTACGATATCAGCATCGACCGGCTCGCGGTTGAAAACCTCGTCGTGGAGCAGAGTGTCTTCGGGCAGCGGCGACGGGTCGATTTCGCGGCCAAGGCGGACATCCACGCGGGACGGGCGTTGATCGACCTGAATGGCCAGCTTGGCGGGCGGGACAGGCTGAAGCTCCATCTCGACAGCGAGCCGGACCGGGACAAATTCGAACTCGGCCTCGTTTACAATGCGCCCAAGGACGGGCTGCTCGCCGCGCTGACTGGTATCAAGCGCGATGTCAGGGCAGACGTGAACGGGAGCGGCCGTTTCAGCGATTGGCACGGCTGGGGTGTTGCAAGGGACAATGGCCAGAAACTCGCCGGGTTTTTGCTCCACAACCGCGCCGGCCACTACAGTCTGGCAGGCCAGATATTCCCGCATGATCTGCTCAGCGGCACCGCGCGGCGAGCGGTCGGTGAGAAGCTTTCGATTGTGGCCGAGGGCACTGCAACGCGGGCCGAACTGAAGGGCCGCATGTTTGCAGGCGGGGCGGCATTCAAAAGCCGAGCCGCGGGCGCGCTCGATCTCGCAAACAATCGCGCTGTGGCGGTCAAAGTGCGCGCGCTGCTTACGCGGCCAGATCTGGTTGTCCCCGCTCCCACATTGGCCGGGGTGAGCCTCGATGCCACGGTCGATGGCCGCTTCACGGCGCTCGCGGTGATCCACGATCTGCGCGTCGCAAGCCTCAAGAGCGGGGCGATCGTGGCCGAAGGTCTGCGCACGGCGGGCACGGCACATTGGGACGGTTCGCGGTTGCGCCTGCCGCTGGCGATCACCGCCGCGAAGGTCGTGACGGGCAACGCACAGATTGATCCGCGCCTGCACGGTGCGCGCATCGATGGCGATCTGGTGATCGCGGGTGACCAGATCGCATCCGAACGGATCGATGTGGCGCTGAAGGGCCTCGCCGCGCGGCTCGTGCTGCGCGGAAACCTGCGGCAGGGAGGCTTTGCGCTGACCGGCCCGGTTACTGTCAAGGCGTTTGCGCTGCCGAACATCGGGCTGGCGGATGCCGAGGCCAAAGTGCTGGTGAAATTCGGCGCGGGTCAGCCGTGGTCGGTTCAGGCCAACACCGCCGGGCACCTGACGCGAATTGACAACGGCACGCTTGCCGCACTCACTGGCGGCAATGTCCGCGTCAATGCTGCGTTGGTGCTGGGTGAGCGGCTGCCGCTGGTTATCCAGCGCGCCGAGTTGAACTCGGTCAAGCTTGCCATGTCACTCCATGCCTGGGCATTGCCTGACGGCGGCACTTCGCTTACCGGGCAGGGCAAGCATCTCGACTATGGGCCGTTCACTTTCGAGGCCGCGCTCGCCAACGATGGCCCACGCGCCAGCCTCGTGCTCGCCAATCCGCTTCCTGCGGCGAGCCTGCACGATGTTCATGTGGCACTGAGCCCCGCTGGCGACGGCTTTCGCATTGAGACCAATGGCGATTCGCGGCTCGGGCCGTTCAGCGGATTGCTTGGTCTCACTGCGCCCAAGGACGCGCCGATGCGTCTCGCGATCGAGCGGTTCACTGTCTACCAAACCGAAGTGACCGGCAGTCTCGCGCTGGCCAAGGAGGGCGTGACCGGCAAGCTCGCGATTGCCGGCGGCGGGGTCACCGGTTCGGTTGATCTGGCGCCGCGGGCGAAGGGGCAGGGCCTTCTGGCTGCCATCACCGCGCACGGCGCGCGGTTTGGTGGGGACAAGCCGATTGCCGTGGGCAATGCCACAATCGAGATCGACGGGCTGCTGGAGGACGGCAACTCGACGCTCGAAGCTTCGGTCAAGGCCGAGGGGATCAGCGCGGGCAAGCTGTTCATCGGCAAGCTTGCCGCCGATGCCGCGATTGTCAACGGTGCGGGCAGCGTGACGGCATCGCTTACCGGACGGCGCGGAACCAGCTTTGCGCTGCAAGGCACCGGCGCATTCTCGCCCGACAAAATCGTGGCCTTCGTGGCGGGTGACTACGCCGGCCGCTCGATCGCCATGCCGCGCCGCGCGGTGCTCGACCGGGATGGGGATGGATGGCGCCTCCAGCCGACGCAGATCGATTTCGGCCGGGGCAGCGTGATTGCCAGCGGCCGGTTGCTCGGCGGGCCGACCGAACTCAAGCTGCTGCTCTCGCGCATGCCGCTATCGGTGCTCGATATCGTGCTGCCCGATCTCGGGATGGGGGGCCTCGCGTCCGGCGTGGTCGAGTATCGCAACGATCACCTCGGCGCGCCCGCGGGCCACGCGGCGGTCGAGATCAAGGGGCTGACGCGCTCCGGCCTCGTGCTCACCTCACGGCCGCTCGATCTTGCGCTGGTCGCCAATCTCGATCCCACCTCGCTCCAGACCCGCGCGGTGGTGCGCGAGGTCGGCCAGAGCAACGGTGCTGTACGCGGACGCGTGCAGGCAGTGGTATACGACCTGCCGCGCGGCGGCACGATAATCGAGCGGCTGCGCAGCGGGCAATTGCGAGCGCAGTTGCGCTACAGCGGCCCGGCCGAGGCGCTGTGGCGACTTGTTGCGGTCGAGGTGATCGATCTGACCGGGCCGCTCGGCGCAGCGGCGGATGTGACCGGCTCGATCGACCATCCGGTGATTTCGGGGGCGGTGGCGACAAGGGCATTGCGCGTGCAGTCGAGCCTTACGGGCTCGGACGTGCGCGATGTCGAGGCGCTGGGCAGCTTTGCGGATTCGCGCCTCAGCCTTGCCCATTTCAGCGGCACAACCCCGGGTGGCGGCACGGTCAGCGGCAGCGGCACGATCGATTTTACCGATCTCGCCACGCATGGTGTCGGTCTTGACCTGCGCCTGGCTGCGGCCGGCGCACTTCTCATCAACCGCGATGATATGGCCGCGACAGTCACCGGGCCACTGCGCCTTATCAGCAATGGCGTCGGCGGCACGATTGCCGGGCGCGTGCACATCGACAAGGCGCGCTGGACGCTGGGCCGATCGAGTGTCCTTGAGCAGTTGCCTGCGATCGCGACGCACGAGACCAACTTGCGCGCCGATATCGCCCCACCGCGCGCGCCTTTCGCACCGTGGACATATCTGATCGACGCCGCCGGCGCAGACCGCATCGACGTGCGCGGGCTGGGCCTCGAAAGCGAATGGGGCGCGGATGTGCGGCTGCGCGGCGATACCAGCAATCCGCAGATTTTTGGCTCGGCCGATCTGGTGCGGGGCGGCTATGAATTTGCCGGCAAGCGTTTTGATCTGACGCGCGGCAAGATCCGCTTTGTGGGCGAAGTGCCAGTCGATCCCCGGCTCGATATCGTGGCGGAGGGCGATGCCAATGGCGTGAGCGCCAAAATTGCGATCAGCGGCTCTGCGCTGAAACCCCAGATCGCGTTCAGCTCGGTGCCCGCACTGCCCG
>CANFIV010000248.1 GCA_947446935.1 Sphingomonadaceae bacterium
GCCATCGCGGCGCTGCAAGGCCGCACCGGAGAACGCCTCCATCCGCGCGCTGTCGAGCGCGGCGGCCGGCCCACCAAAGTCATCGCCATCAAGCACAGCACCGATATGGATCGCATCCACGTTGGCAAGCGAAGCTGCTGCGAGGCGCGCGCCGACGGCGGTCAGGCCAACAAGCCAGCAGCCACCAAGTACCAGCGTTGCCTTTGCCTGCTGCGTGAACGTCGCGATTTCAGGCGCGACTTCGCATAGCGTGGTGGAAATGCTCAGGAAGGGCACGCCGCGCCGCTGCGCATAGCGCAGGGCAGAGACCCGCTCATCCTTGAACAGGATGGCGATTGCGCCGAGTTCTAGCTCGCCCAGACCGAGATCGGGCTGGGTGAGATCAACGCTCACCGCGCTGGCGCCGCCCAATTCATCGGCCAAGGCTGCTGCGCGGGCTGCATCCCGCCCACTGATGATCAACGGCAGACCAGGATAGGTCTGCCGCAAGAGCCGCGCGAACGCGCTGCCCACAACACCGCTGCCACCGATCAGCAAAATGGGTTTCATGTTGGCGAACTTCGGTTGAGCGCGCGCAGGCGCGCGGGGTTCCGGTCAGAATGAAAACGACCGGCCCTTTCCAGGACCGGCCGTTTCGCAATCAGAACGTCTTGCGGATCGATCCGCCGATCCAGCGCGGCGGGCTGTAGATACGCAGCCAGTTGCCGAAGAAAGCCGTGCTGTCGATGCTGAAGTTCAGGCGGCCCGTGTTGCTGATGTTCTTCACGAAGAACGCCAGATCAACGCCCTGATCCGCAAGCTTCAGACCGACGCGCGCGTCATGGATGAACGACCCTTTGATGAAGCTGGCGGTGTTGTTGTCTATCGAGGCATACCGGTCGCCGATGTAGTTGCCGTCCCAGCTGAACGACAGCGTTCCGAACGGCAGTTCGAAGCGCTTGGTCACGCTGCCGTTGACGGTCCACTTCGGCGCCTGCGCGGCCTGGGTGTCGCGTGCACCGATGATGTAGGTGCCGGTCACGTTGCGCAGCTTCGTCTCGAGGTACGATGCGCCGAGGTTGATATCGAGCGTGGGCACGGGGCGTGCGGTGATCTCGATCTCGCCGCCCTTGAAGTAGCCGTCATAGTTGCCCGCGCGGCCCGTCACCGAGAAGAACGTAAAGCCCTGGAAGCGGTGGTAGTCGTAGTAGAACGCGCTGGCATTGATGCGCAGCTTGCGGTCAAACAGGTCGAACTTGGCGCCGCCCTCGTAGGCGTAGAGATACTCGCTCTTGAACGGGGTCAGGTCGACAGTCAGCGTGCCGGCATTGTTGGTGTTGAAGCCAGCCCCCTTCACGCCGCGCGAAACGCCGAGATAGAGCAGCGCGTGCTCCGCCGGCTTGTAGTCGAGCTGGATCTTGCCGCTCCACAGGCCTTCCTTGTTGCGCGCGAGCGCGCCGACGCTCGAAGGCCTGAAATCATAGAAGATCAGGCTCGGATCGACCACGGGATTATTGGGATCAAGCGCGTAGTCGACCGATTCGAACGACTTGGTCTCGTTGGTGTAGCGCAGGCCGCCCGTCAGCTTGAGCTTGTCGGTGAACTGGTATTCGGCCTGACCGAACAGCGCCCAGCTGTCGAGTGCCTGATGGCCAGTGTTCAGGACATTGAAGGCGAACGGCGTGCCGAGGAAGCCGACGAACTGCTGGGGAAACGTCTGGCGGCTATGCAGGTAGTACGCACCGGCGGTGTAAGTCAGCGGGCCCGACTTGCCATTGATCCGCAGTTCCTGCGAGAACTGATCGAGGTCCTGCCCATAGTTGAAGCGAGCCAGATCGAGCGGCCCGCCGTCGGGATCTTCCATGTAGTTGAACTTGAACTTGGTATAGTTCGTGATCGAGGAAAGCGTCGCGTCACCCAGCGCGTAAGTCAGGTAGAGCGAGCTCGCGATGCGGTGCTTCCGGAGATAGTTCCCGTTGTTGAAGCCCACCGCGTTGAAGCGTGGATCAGTGTTGCGGTAGCCAGCAAGGTCATTGCCCGGACCGGTCCCGTAGGCATCGACATTGGCAGGAAGCAGCGCGGGCAGCGAGCCGGTTGCGCTCGATGCATCCGGCACGAAGTAGGCCGGCTGCGCCTGGTAGCCGCCTTGCACTGTCCTGGGCGATTCTTCGTAGCTCACCGAGATGCGGGCCGTCAGTTTGTCGGTGAGATCAGCCTCGATCTGGCCGCGCAGCGCCTGCATGTCGCTTTCAAAGGCGTTCTTGCCGCCTGGTGCGGTGTTGATCAGATAGCCGTCCGACCGCTCGATCTTGCCGGCGAGCCGGAAGCGTACACGATCAGAGATCGGGCCGCCGACCGCCGCTTCGAGCGAACCGGTGTTGAAGCTCGAGTAGCCGACTTCGGCAAAGCCGTTCCAGTCCTTGCTCGGCTTGACCGAAAGGAAGTTCACAAGGCCGCCGCTCGACGCCCTGCCGAACAGCGTGCCCTGGGGGCCGCGCAGCACTTCGACGCGCTCGGTATCGTAGAGGCCAAACGAGGCCATAGCCGGCGACGACAGGAACACGTCGTCGATATACATCGCGTTCGGCGGTTCCTGGTTGGGCGAAGTATCGGTCTGGGTGATGCCGCGCACTGAGAGGTTCGCGTTGGTGCCGCCGCCGCCAAAGGTATGCTGCAGCAGCACGCCGGGGACGGCGTTCATGATTTCGGTGGAGTCCTTGACGCCCTTCTCGCGCAGCGCATCGGCATTCAGCGCGGAGACGGCAACCCCGACATCCTGAAGGTTCTGCTGGCGGCGCTGCGCGGTGACAACGATTTCGCCAAGGCCCTGGCTGGCAGCAGGCTGCTCCGCCGAAGCTGCGCCAGTGGCCTGTGCCTGGGCTGTCCCGGTGCACACAAACAGCGAACCGACGACCAGCATGCTGGCGGCCCGCATGAACCCGGCTTTCGAAATACCCATGAAACCTCCCATTGTGCGCGGCATTGACCCGGCCATTTCAAGGTTGGGACAGAACCATCTTTGGCCCATCCCATGCCCCTCTCACCCATCGCGCCCAGCACCCTCACGCGCTGGACCGCAGCTCATTGCCCTCATTATCACTGGTCAATTGACATAACAATGGACAGGCCACGATTCGCGCGGCCGAGGAGCGACCTGACGCGCCCGAGAGCTACGCCAAGGTGACGCCAAACATTCGCCTAATCATTTGTTATAAGACGAGTTTATTGAGCACCCTTGAAGGCGAGGGCCGCTGAACAAGCCAACAAATTTTTTTGAATGCTTGCACAAACAACGTTCCGACAGGCCCACGCCGGGACCCAAGGTGCAGCCATAGTGCGGTCGAATCGGCTATCGGCCCGGCTCACCAGTTCAAGCGTGCTCCTCAGGGCATGGCCTATTTGCGATCATGCGCTTCCCACGCCCGGTTGATGATATAGGCGAACAGGGCGTTCAGATCCTCGTCCGGCATATCGGCGAACTGGGGCATGCCCGTTGCCTGCAGCGCGCCGCCCTTCACGACGGTGCGGAACATGGCTGCGTTTGCCGGCGGCATATAGAGGAAGCTCGGCGCACGGCCGCCGGGCGCAACCGCCTCGATCCCGTGGCAGACTTCGCAGCCATAGGCGGCAAACAGCTTTTCGCCGATCTTGGCCTGCTGCGCATCCTGCCGCGCAACGCGGGGTTCCGGAACGGGCCGGATCGTCGCAAGCGCCGGATAGGGCGCGTCTCCGCCAAGCCGGAACGCGAGCAGACGCGGGCGGGTCCTAGCCTCGGGCGTTGCGACATAGTTGGCGACGTAACCGGTTGCAGCGCCCGCACCATTGCCGGTCGCGATCACGATAAACTGTACGCCGTCGATCATCACACTCGAAGGTGCCGACCGGATGGCACCACCTGTCTGGTGGCTCCACACTTCCTTGCCGGTCCTGGAATCGTAAGCCACGAGCCGGCCATCCGCCA
>CANFIV010000249.1 GCA_947446935.1 Sphingomonadaceae bacterium
CTGGCGCCAGGTTGTCGACGATGGTCTCGCAGCCGAAGAAAACTCGTCCAAGATGGACGCTTCGGAAGGCCACGACTGGATGCACGGTTCGCTCGCGCGTTCTGAAGCTTCGGTCAACGCCAAGCTCGCTGCTGGCCTGCCGTTCCTCGCCACCGTCGGCGCAACCTCGCCGTTCATCGGTCTGTTCGGCACCGTGGTCGGCATCTATCGCGCGCTGATCGCAATCGGTCTCGCCGGTTCGGCATCGATCGACAAGGTCGCTGGCCCGGTCGGTGAAGCGCTGATCATGACCGCTCTCGGTCTGCTCGTGGCCGTTCCCGCGGTGCTCGCCTACAACTACCTTCAGGCTCGCAACAAGCGCATCGCCGAACTGCTGACCGGCTTCAGCACCGACGTGTTGGCGAACCTTGCCTCGAAGGGCGTTGTCAAGCCCGCCGTCTCGGCTGCTCCGGCTGCCAAGGCTGCTGCTCCGGCTGCTGCACCGATCAAGAAGTAAGGTCCGAATAAGCGGGGGCGGCGGCGAGTCCGCCGGCCTCGCAATCGGGAAATACGCGGGTTCTCAGCCGGGGACACGCGGGGTTCAAAACCCTTGTAAGCCCCGGCCACCCGCGCTCAGATCGGATAGGAACTAACCCATGGCAATGTCTGTTGGCGGCGGCGGTGAAGAACGCCCAATGTCGGACATCAACACCACGCCTCTCGTGGACGTGATGCTCGTGCTGCTGATCATCTTCCTCATCGCGGTCCCGATCGCGATCCAGACTGTCGAAAAGCTCAAAGTTCCGATCATGCCCTCGGAAGAGACGCAGGATAAAGTCGAGAACTTGCTGATTTCGGTGGTTTCGACTGATGCTGCCGGTCGCAGCCCTAAGCAAGAGGGTTACGAGGGCTCGACCCGCACGGGTATTTGCCGCGTCTACATCAACAACGTGACGCCGGTGGATAGCACGGAGCTCAACAAGCAGGCCTTCGATCGCCTCGATGCGATCGTGAAGCGTGCAGGCGGCGCGGCGAACATGAAGCCGGATGAAATCCCCGAGGTCCACATTCGCGGCGACATCAACGTGCCGTGGAAGTGCATCGCCGGAACGATCTACAACGTGCAGGCTGCGGGCTATCCCAAGGTCGGTTTCATCTCCACCCCGGTCGACCCGAACGGCTAATTGCCGCGTCATCCGGGCATATAAGAACGAACAGGAGTACCTCGCATGGCAATGAGCGGCGGCAAAGACGACGGCTCGCCGATGATGGAAATGAACACGACGCCGTTGATCGACGTCATGCTCGTGCTCCTCATCATGTTCATCATCACGATCCCCGTGGCCACCCACTCGGTCAACATCGATTTGCCGTCGGCACAAGCGCCCACGACACCCCCCCCGATGGACCCGGTGAAGAACAAGCTGGTGCTGACCACGCAGAACGTGATTCTGTGGAACGGTTCGCCGATCACCGAAGGCAATCTGGTCTCGCTCCTCCAGGCGACCAGGACCATGACTCCCGAGCCGGAACTGCAGTTTCAGCCTGAGGAATATGCCTCGTACCTGATCGCCAACCGTCTGCTGCGGATCATTACCGTGTCCAAGGTCAGCAAGTTCGGCTTCGTCGGCAACGAAAACTTCGCGACGTTCGGCAAGCAGTAAATCTGCAAGTCAATACAGCGATGCGGAAGAGGGGCGGAGCGATCCGCCCCTTTTTCATTTTCGGGCGCGGCAGTCTGCTCAGCGCGAGGGCAGGCGAGGAGATTCGTGCAGAGGCGGAAAAGGAGGAAAGACGGTCTGCGGCGGAGCGACCTTTGACTCCCAAAGCACAGGCGCGGAAACAAAACTCCCGCACAATCCCTTCTTCTCTCCGCCCTTTTGCGGCTCTGCGCGAAATCAATCCAACCCATCACTCCGGCCGCATTGCCGCCGAAGCGAGGCTCTCCGCCTCCAGCAGCAATTCCTCGTCCGCCATGCCGGCAGGCACAGACTCGCGCCCGATCATCACCAACAGCGGCACGGCCAGCGGCGTCACCCGTTCCAGTTCGACATGGACCAGTTCAGAAGCCGCGCGATCGAGCAAGGCGCCCAGCCGCCCCACGTCGGTCATCCGCGCCCGTGCATCGGCCCAGGCCGCCTCGATCAGCAGGTGTTCGGGTTCATGTTTGCGGAGGACGTCGTAGATGAGATCGGTGGAGAAAGTGACCTGCCGCCCGCTCTTGCGCGCGCCGGGTTGTTGCCGCTCTACAAGGCCGGAGATCACCGCCACCTCGCGGAAGGCGCGGCGCAGCAAGTGCGAGTTCTGGACCCATTCAACAAACTCGTCGGTCAGGATGTCGGGCGAGAGCAACGCGGCAGGGTCCTTCACAGGGCGGAGCCCCCAAACGCCCAGCGCGTAATCGTTGGCCACAAAGCCCATCGGCGCGAGCCCTTGCTCCTCCATGCGGCGGGTGATCAGCATGCCGAGCGACTGGTTCGCGTTCCAGCCTTCGAAGGTGTAATAAACCGTGTAGGCCCGGCCGCCATGGGGGAAGCTCTCGACCAGCAGTTCGCCCGGCGCGGGCAGGCGGCTGCGCCAGTCCTGCACTTCGAGCCACTCCCGCACATCATCCGGAAAGCGGCCCCAACCGGCGCGGTCTGCCAGCATCGCTTGAACGCGCGCGGAGAGATGCGTGGTAAGCGGCATGCGCGCGCCCATATAGCTGGGGATCTGGCCTGCCTTCTTGGCCCCCCGCACGAGCAGCTCCAGATCGCGCACGCCTTCCACTTCGAGGTCCATCCCAGCAAAGCGGAAGGTATCCCCCGGGCTCAGGCTTGCGCCGAAGCTCTCCTCGACTTTGCCCAGCGAACGCCCGTTGCGAAAGCGCACTTCGAGCATCTCGGAATCGACGATAATGCCGGCGTTGAGTCGGTGCCGCGCGGCCTGCTGGGGGTGGGTCAGCCGCCAGGTGCCGTCCTTCGCGCGCACGATGCGCTGGAAGCGGTCGTAAGCGCGCAAGGCATAGCCCCCGGTGGCAACGAAGGCGAGCACGCGCGCCCAGACCCCTTCATCCACCCAGCTATAGGCCAGCGACGAGCGCACTTCGGCAAGCAGCGCGGTCTCCTCGAACGGTCCGGCGCAAGCCATGGCCATCACATGCTGGGCGAGCACATCGAGCCCGCCGGGGCGAAAGTCCTCACCATCGCGTTGGCCCTCGTCGACGGCGTCCTTGGCGGCCATCGCCTCAAGGAATTCGAAGCGATTGCCCGGGACAAGCAGTGCGTGGCTCGGCTGATCGAGCCGGTGGTTGGCCCGGCCGATGCGCTGCAGCAGGCGCGAGGAGCCCTTGGGCGCGCCCATCTGCACGACCATATCGATATCGCCCCAGTCCACGCCAAGATCGAGGCTCGCGGTGCAGACCAGCGCGCGCAGCTCGCCCCGCGCCATCGCGCCCTCCACCTTGCGCCGCGCTTCCTTGGAGAGCGAGCCGTGGTGGATGCCGATTGGCAGCTTGTCCTCGTTCGCATCCCACAGCAGCTGAAAGATGTATTCGGCAAGGAAGCGGGTATTGGTGAAGACCAAGGTGGTGCGGTTGCGCTGGATCGCCGCGTAGAGCTGCGGCACGGCCCACGCGGCGGCATGCCCGCCCCAGGGCACGCGCTCGCCGTCTGGTAGAAGGATCTCGACTTCGGCCGGCGCGCCAACCTCCCCGATCACCAGCGCTGTGCTGTCGATATCCCCCCACGGTGCGAGCCAACCACGAAAGGCTTCCGGATCGGCAACGGTGGCGGAAAGCGCGGCGCGGTGCAGCCCGGGGGCAAGCGCTTGCAGTCGGGCAAGCGCGAGCGCGAGCAGATCGCCGCGCTTGCCCGTGGCGAAAGCATGGACTTCATCGACCACCACCCGCTGCAGCGTGGCAAACAGTGCTGCGCTTTCGGGATAGCTCAGCAGCAGCGAGAGCGACTCGGGCGTA
>CANFIV010000250.1 GCA_947446935.1 Sphingomonadaceae bacterium
GGAGAGCCGCTTTGCGCTGGGCGACCGACGGCGGCCGCAGGATACCGTGCTGCTTTCGCCGATTCTCGCACATTGGGGGCTCCAGCTGCGCTTCGATCCGGATCAGCCGGGTGAGCTGCGGGAAAATGCGGGAACGGGCCTGCCGGTGCGCTTAGCCGGAACGCTTGCCCCCCTGCCGGGCGGGGAGGCCGCCTGTCGGATCGAGGGGGAGGGCCTCCTCGCCGATTGCCGGATCGGACAGGGGCGCGTGCTGATTTTGGCCGATTCCGCGCTGCTGGAGCCATCCGACCAGCCCGCTGTGCGTGCCCGCAAGCTCAGGGCGCTCATGGCCCGCGCGTTCCTGCGCTGAACCTGCCGAATCGAAATCTGGGGAAAATGCGGGACGGGTCCGGGACAGCACGGGCATGGGTGGAGTCGTTTGCGGTTTTTGGCGCAAATGCGTGGGTGCCCTCGCTGGCGGTGCGGAGCATGAGCAGGCACGGAAATGCCCTTGCGCAATGATTCATCCACTGGAATCAACATCTGAACGCAAAATCCCGTAATTTCCCCTTTTCGCCCGGGCCCTCCCGCGTTAAGGCTCATTTTCATCGAGGCAAACTTCATGGCGCATCCGCAGGGGATGTTCCGGCCAGCGCAGGCGCGCGGGCTGGATCGGGAGTTTTGTGCCTATGCAGGGGGTGTAGGGCGTGGCTGGGGCGCAGTCGCAGTTTTGGGGGCAGGGCTTTTCGCCGCGCGGCGAGAAGAACCGTTTTGTCCTCCCTGCAGACTTTCGCCCCAAGGTGAAGGCCGCCTCGGACGGCGAGCGCGTTCTGTGTATCGACAAGCATCACAAGCACCCCTGCCTGGTCGGCTTCGGCCAGTCCTACGCCGAAACTTTCGAGGCGCAGATCGAGAAGGAAGAGCGCAACGCTATCCAGCGCGGCGAAGAGTTTGACCGCGATGTGCGCGAGGCGCAGCTCTGCGGCTTTGCGACCGTGAGCTTCGACGATTCCGGCCGCTTCGTCTTGCCAGAGCATCTCGGCGAACAGGCGGGCATCAAGGAAGCGCTCTACTTCCACGGCGGCATCAGCAAGTTCACGATCTGGGCGCCCGAGGTCCTGTTCACGATGGGAGCGGAATGGGATTCGGCCAAGTCCTCGTGCCGCGCCAAAATGGCCGAGCAGGCCGCGAAGGCTGCGCGCAAATGAGCGCTCCGCACATTCCCGTGCTCCTTGATGAGGTTGTCGCCGCGCTGAACCCGGCGCCGGGTTCGCTCATCGTCGATGCCACGTTCGGTGCGGGCGGATACACCCGCCGCCTGCTCGATGCCGGTGCGACTGTGCATGCCTTCGATCGTGACCCCGATGCGATTGCGGCGGGGCAGGGCTGGAGCGAGGCGACCGAAAATCCTCCGCGCCTCGTGCTTCACCCGCGCCGTTTCTCCGAACTGGTCGAAGGGCTGGCCAGCGCGGACATTGCCTCGGTGCAGGGCGTGGTCTTCGATATCGGTGTCAGCTCGATGCAACTCGATCAGGCAGCGCGCGGTTTTGCCTTCTCCACCGATGGGCCGCTCGACATGCGCATGTCGCAGGAAGGAACCAGCGCTGCTGATTTCCTCAATGAGGCGAGCGAGGAAGCGATTGCCGACGTGCTTTATCGCTATGGCGAAGAGCGCCAGTCGCGCCGCATTGCCCGTGCAGTTGTCGCTGCGCGGCCGCTGACGACGACCGGCCAGTTTGCGCACGTGGTCCGCAAGGCCTTGGGCTATCGCCCCGGCGCGCCGCGCGATCCGGCCACCCGCAGCTTTCAGGCGGTGCGCATCCATATCAACGGCGAGCTCGACGAGCTGACGGCGGGCCTTTTCGCCGCAGAGCGCATTCTGGCACCGGGCGGACGGCTCGCCGTCGTCAGCTTCCACAGTCTGGAAGATCGCATTGTAAAGCAGTTCCTGCGCGAAAGTGCAGGGGCAATGCCGGCCGGGTCACGTCACCTGCCCAGTCCTGACCCGGTCGGCAAACCTGTGTTTGAAAAGCCTTCGGCGGCAATCCGTCCGGGCGCGGTGGAAGAGGCGCGCAACCCCCGTGCGCGTTCAGCCACCTTGCGCTGGGCGGTCCGCACCGCAGTTCCAGCGCGGAAAGGACTGGCACTATGATGGTCAGCGCAAACCGTTTCCGCTCGATCGGCTGGATCGCGCTGCTGCTCGTCTGCGCAACGCTGGTCATGGTGCTGGCGTTCCGCGTCAACGGTCTGCGCAGCCAGGTCCACCGCACCGAGCAGCAGATCGTCGCGCTGCGTAAGGAGAAGCTCTACCTCGAGACCGAGGTGGAAACCCGCGCCAACCAGCAGCAGCTCAAGCTCTGGAACGATGTCGAGTTCGGCTATGTCGCGCCAACGGCGAGCCAGTATCTTGCAAACGAGCGGCAGCTCGCCGCGTTTTCGAAGCCGGACGAGCCTGATGCGCCCGCACCGATCCGCGTGGCCAGCGTCGATGATGCCGTGGCGGCGCAGGCGGCATTCCCCGCCATCGTCTCCAGCCTTACCGGCGAGGTGGGCCTTACCGCGAGCACCGACAGCAAGACTGCCGTGGCGGATGAACCCGCCCCGCGCAAAAGCGCGAGCGCGGCCGACCACGCTGCCGCCGCCGATGCGTTGGGTGCGAAGCTGGCAACGGTCGGTCCGGTGAAGAAGGCCGCGCATGCGGGTCAATCCGGCGCAACCAAGCCCGGCAATGCCAAGACCGAGAAGGCCGCATCGACCAAATCGGCTCCGGCCCGCAGCCACGGCGATGCCGACGCGCGGCCGGGCAAGGGTGCCAAGTCAGCCACAACGGCCCCAGCTGCAACAGGCAAGGCGGCGAAGTCCGCCGCCAAGCCTGCCGCCAAATCCGCCAAGCCCAGCAAGGCGAGCAAGACCACCCCGTGAATTCGCTGACCGCCTCTGCTGCCATTGCCACCGGCCGTGTCCAGCTTGCCAATGTGCGCCAGCGCGCACTTGTTACCGCGCGACTGCGGGTGCTGTGGGTCATGGTTCTGTTCGTGTTCATCACGCTGACGGCCTGCGTGCGGATCGGCCAGCTTGGCTTGTTCGAGCAAACGCCCGAGCGCACCTCGATGGCCGAGGCGCTGCTGCCTTCGCGCGGGGAGATCACCGATCGCAACGGCGTGGCGCTGGCCCGCGCCTTTGCGTCCTATTCGCTGTGGTTCAATCCCAAGGCGCTGGGCGAGGGCGGCTTGCCGCTGGTCAAGACGCCGCAAGAAGTGGCACGCGCGCTCGTCGGCATTTTTCCCGACGCCAACTACAACGATCTCGTCGCGCGCCTCGCTGCCGGCAATCCCTGCTATCTGCGCCGCCGAGTGCTGCCTGAAGAAGCCAACAAGGTCTTTGCGCTGGGTGAACCCGCTCTGGAATTCCCGCGCGAAGAGCAGCGCTTTTATCCGCAAGGGTCGCTCGCCGCGCACGTGCTCGGTTTTGTCGACGAGGCGGGCAAGGGCCATGTCGGCATGGAGCAGGTGCTGGAGGGGCGGCTGCTCGATCCCGCGTTCCGGGGCACGCCCACCGCGCTTTCGATCGATGCGCGCGCACAAGGCGCGCTTGAGGATGAGCTCGGGCGCGGGATGATGGAAACCAACGCGCACGGTGCGGCCGGGGTGATCCTCGATGCCGACAGCGGCGAAGTTATCGCACTCGCCTCGCTGCCCTCATTCAATCCCAACCGTTCGGACCTTGCCTACAACGATCTGGTGTTCAACCGTGTCTCGAACCAGGTCTACGAGCTGGGCTCCACGTTCAAGCCGATCACGGTCGCCTCGGCCATCGATGCCGGGGTGATTACCGACTTTGCCGTGCGCTATCCGGCTGTACCCTTCAAGATGGGCAATTTCACCATCCATGACAGCCACAACTTCGGCACGTCGCTCAATGTGCCTGAGGCGCTGATCCATTCGTCGAACAC
>CANFIV010000251.1 GCA_947446935.1 Sphingomonadaceae bacterium
CGGCGCGGTTTGCACTCAACGGAATCGATGTCGCGGTCTACGATCCCGATCCCGAAATCGAGCGCAAGACCACGGCCGTGCTGGCCAATGCGCGTCGGGCGATGACCCGGCTATTCGGGCAAGCGCTGCCCGCCGAAGGCACTGTGACCTTCGCTGCCAGCATTGCCGAAGCGGTGCGCGATGCCGATTTCATTCAGGAAAGCCTGCCCGAACGCGAGGATCTGAAAGTAAGGCTCCTCGCTGAAATGGATGCGGCGATTCCGGACCATGCGGTGATCGGATCGTCTACTTCGGGCCTGCTGCCAACCAAGCTGCAGGCGGGCATGGCGCGGCCCGATCGGCTGGTGGTCGGCCACCCGTTCAATCCGGTCTATTTGCTGCCGCTGGTCGAAGTCTGCGGCGGTGATCTGACAAGCCAAGCGACGAAGGACATTGCGACCGCCGTCTACGAACGCATCGGCATGAAAGTGCTCCACGTCCGCAAGGAGATCGACGGGTTCATCGCCGACCGCCTTATGGAAGCTGTGTGGCGCGAGGCGCTGTGGCTGATCAACGACGGGATCGCGACCGCCTCGGAAATCGACGACGCGATCCGCTTTGGCGCAGGGATGCGCTGGTCGTTCATGGGCACGTTCCTTGTTTACCGGCTGGCAGGCGGAGAAGACGGGATGCGGCACTTCCTGCACCAGTTCGGGCCCTCGATGGAATGGCCCTGGACCAAGCTGATCGGCCCCAAGCTGACCGACGAGCTGATCGACACGATTACTCGCCAATCCGACGAGCAGGCCGGCGGTATTGATTTGCGCACCTATGAACGGCTGCGCGACAATTGTCTGGTCGATCTCACCCACGCGCTGGAGCGCAACGATTTCGCATCGGGCGCGGTGGCAAAGATGCATCGCGAACGGCTCGGTGGGCAGAGCCCGGCAGATGGTTCCGCACTGGCCGATGGTCGGCTTCTGACCATCTCCACACCCGTCCAGCCCGAATGGATCGACTACAACGAGCACATGACCGAATATTGCTATCTCAAGCTGTTCGGTGATGCGACGGATGTGGTGCTGGCAAAGATCGGCGCGGGGGCGGATTATGTCGCCGCAGGCCATTCGTGGTACACGGTGGAGACCCATATTCGCCATCTGGGGCAGGCGCGGCTGGGCGAGCCGATCGAAGTGCGCACCCGCGTACTGGCAGCGGACGCCAAGCGCCTGCATCTGTTCCACGAGATGGTGAGCCGCAAGCAGGACGCGGTCATCGCCTCGGCCGAGCACATGCTGGTCCATGTCGATGCCAAGGCGGAGAAATCTGCCCCCGCGCCGCAGGCCATGCAGGACAAAGCGCAAGCACTGGTGGCAGGACAGGCGCAACTGCCCTCGCCGGAAGGTATGGGACGCCAGATCAAGATGCCCGGCTGAAGCGGCCAGAGGACGTTTTGGGGGGAGAGTAATGCCGCATGGCCTTGGTTGAAACGCGCTCGATCGATTACATTCCGCTCGCCGAGCGCAAGGGCGAAGTACGGCATCTGTGGCCGGTGTGGTTCATGGGCGACGCGCACCTGGCAACACTCGCCACCGGCGCAATCAGCGTCGCGGGTGGGCTCGACCTTTTCTGGTCCAGCCTTGCGGTGATTGGCGGCTGCGTGCTGGGCACGGTGCTAATGGCGCTGCACTGCTCGCAGGGGCCGCATCTCGGCCTGCCGCAGATGATCCAGTCGCGCCCCCAGTTTGGCTACCTTGGGGCATTGCTGGTCTGGATTGTCGCGCTCGTCACCTACATCGGGTTCAACGCGCTCAACCAATCGCTCGCGGCAAGCACGGTCAAGGAGTTGGTCGGACTGCCGGAAGGGCCAACCATTATCATCTTCGCGGTGGTGGCAGCCATTGTGGCGGGGGTAGGCTATGACCTGATCCACAAGGCGCAGCGCCTGCTGGCCTATCTCATGCTGGCGGTTCTCGCGGTCTATACCGTGGGCCTGTTCAAGGTCGTCGATCTCACCGCGCTGCTGCGGCCGGGTGCATTCATGCCAACACTGTTCCTCGTCCAGTTCTTTGCCTCCGCCGGATACCAGCTGAGCTGGTCGATCTACGTTTCCGACTACTCTCGCTACCTGCCGCGCGAAGTGGGCATTCGCGCCTCGTTCCTCTGGACGTTCTGCGGTGCCTTCATCGGCGGCACTTGGATGATGCTGGTCGGCGCGTTTGCCGGGGCGGCCTTTGCCGACGCGGATATCGTGGTGGCGCTGCGCCACAGTGCGGATGCGATGTTCGGCGGTTTTGGCGTAATCATGCTGGTGAGCAGCTTCGGCGGGCTGGTCACGATCACCTCACTCAATCTCTACGGCTCCTCACTCACCCTGCTCAGCGTGATCGACAGCGTGCGCCCGATCCGGCTCGGTGTGGCCTCGCGCATGATGGCGCTGGCCGTGGTGCTCGCCACATCGCTGGCGCTGTCGCTCGCAATGGGCGGTAACGTGCTCCATGGGCTGGAGGCCTTCCTCGGCGTGCTCGTCTATCTCTTCACGCCGTGGACCGCGATCAACCTCGCGGACTTCTTCTTCGTGCGAAAGGGGCGCTATTCGATCCGCGCGATGTTCATGGCCAACGGGCTTTACGGACGGTGGAACTGGCGCGGGCTGACATCTTACGCGGTGGGTTTCATCGCGATGATCCCGTTCTTCAAGACCGAGCTCTATGTGGGCCCGATCGCCAAAGCGCTCGGCGGAGCGGATATCTCGATGCTGATCGGCCTGCCGATCTCGGCAGCGGTCTACCTCTTGCTGTGCCGAAATCTCGATTTGGCGGCTGAACTGGCGCAGATCCCCGCGCTCGATCGCAATCTGGAAACGGAGCCGGTGCGATGATCCGTTATGTTCTTGCGCTGGCGGCGCTGGCCTGTGCGGTTCCGGCAACTGCCCGGCCTATCACATTCCCCGATCACTTCGATTCCATCGGAACCCCGCTGCAAGGCCTGCAGACCCGCGAGGGGCGCACGGTGCATTACACCGACACCGGAGAGGCGGGCTGGAAGCCCATGTTGTTCATCGGCGGCGTCGGCACCAGCGCCCGCGCACCCGAACTGGTCGCGTTCCTTTATACGCTGCGCCGCCGGCTGAAGGTGCGGATCATCGCGGTCGAGCGCAACGGCTTGGGCGACACGGCATATGATCCGGTGTGGACGTTCGCCGATTACAACAGCGAAGTGCGGCAAGTGCTGGACCACCTCGGCGTGCAACACTTCGCGCTTGTCGCGATCTCGGGCGGCGGGGCCTACGCCGGGCATATAGCCGCCGCGATGCCTGAACGGGTGACCTCGTGGCACATGCTTGCGGCGATTGCTTCGGCACCGGCTGACAGCACTGTCTGCAAGGCTGACGAGGCCCAGCTCAAGGCCGGGCTCGCCCAGCAGGTCGGCGCGCCGCGCGTGTTCTGGGCCATGCCCAAGGACGGTGTCGCGGCCAAAGTTCCCGGCTTCACAGATCGCACGGCGGACGAAGGCGCGCGGGCCTTCTTCATCGCCGGACAGCGCGGCGATGTGCGCGGGGTGGCGCGCGAATACCGGCGGTTCTGCGATGCGCCGGCCGCAGTCTCTGCGTTGCCCGCCCCCGCTTATTTCTATTACGGCGAGGCCGACCCGCTCGTCCCGCCCAGCCAGGGCGAGTATTGGGCCGGTAAAGTGGCGGGCAAAGTCACCTTCCGCCGCTATCCCGGCGAAGGCCATGATGTGCAGTATCGCCACTGGGATCAGTTGCTGCTCGACGTCGCCGGGCATGGCGGCGAAACGCTGGTGTGCGAACGCGGGCGGGCGCGGCTGGTGCCGGGCCTCGTCCAACCGGCGCAGCTTGCGGCGGGCGCGACATTGGGTATCTGCGCGTGGCAAGCCGGACGCCTGGAGCAGCCATGATGACGGAGAAA
>CANFIV010000252.1 GCA_947446935.1 Sphingomonadaceae bacterium
GCCTCGATACCGCGGATCTTGGTGGTACCCAGCGCGTTCACGGTTTCCAGCGTGTTGCGCACGGTGCCATCGGGCTGCGGTACGAAGAAGTTGAAATCGACCTGGCTGTTGTTGCGGTCCATCATGTAGCCCGCGAGGTTGAAGCGCACCTTGCGGTCGAACAGCTCGGTCTTCAGGCCGATTTCGTACGATTTGACCTCCTCCGGCCCGAACGCGCGGTAGTCGAGCGAGCGCGAGCTGGCACCGCCGGCGCGGTAGCCGGTGGAATACTTGGCATAGAGGTTCACGCCGGAAGCGACATCATAGGCGACGACCCCAACCGGATCGAACCGGTTGTTGTCCTGCTTGAAGGTGAAAGTGGTGTCTTTGCCGTTCACGGTGAAGAGCGAGCCATGCTTGCGGTCTGCCGTGTAGCGGCCACCAAGCGTGATGTGCAGCGGGGTGATCGGCGTCCAGGTCGCCTGGCCGTAAGCCGCGTAGCTCTTGGCATAGGCAATGCTTGCGCGCGCTGTGGTGGCCAGCGGATACTGGCTGGGATCGTTGATCGTGTAGCCGGTGGCGAGGCCGGTGACGGGATCGGAAACCCACTTGTTGGTGTTGGGCGTGCGGGCCGAATCGTTGGCGCGCTCGCTGAAGTAGTAGAGGCCCAACACGTAATCGACGTTGGCGAAGCTACCCACCGCCTGCAGTTCCTGGCTGAACTGGCGCTGGTCCAGTGTCGCGAGGCTGTAGCGGCTGAAGTTGGCATTCGGAGTATAGACCGGCGTGCGGTGCGCGCCGCCCGAGTTGTCCCACTGGTCATCGCTGACGGTGCGCCATGCGGTGATCGAACGCAGTTCCAGCGCCGGGCTCACCTTGTACTTGATCGTTGAGCTCAGGCCCTGCGTCTTGTCTACCGAGACCTGCTGCGGCACGCCGATATCGGCCGTACCCATACGGTCAAACCCGTACTTCACCATGCTCGGCAGCGGGGCGATGCCCTTGGTCGTCAACGAGGAGTTGGTATACCAAGCCTTGGTGGCGGAATCATAGACCGTGCCCACCGGCTTGCCGAGCGGATTGTAATCGAGAAGCTGGCTGTAGAACGGCGTGTTCTCGTCGCGGCTCTTGTCGAAAGCCACATCGACAGTCAGACCGTCAATCGGCTTCCAACGCGCCGCCGCGCGGCCACCATAGCGGTGATACTGGTTCCAGCCGGCTTCGCCTGCCATCGGGTTCTTGGTTGTCGCACCCTGGTGCATCACCACACCGTCGAGCTTGATCGCGACGTTGGCAATGGCCGGCAGATCGAGGTGCAGTTGGCCGGTATAGGCACCGTAGTTGCCAAAACCTGCCGTAGCGCGACCGCCGAACTCACCGGTGGGCGTCTTGAGAACCATGCTCAGCGCGCCACCTTCAGTGTTGCGGCCAAACAGTGTGCCCTGCGGACCCTTGAGCACTTCGATGCGCTCGATGTCGAACAGGCCGGCATTCAGACCATGCTGACGACCGAGATACACGCCATCGAGATAGACGCCGACGCCCTGCTCGCGCGCAGGCTGGTTGGCGTCGCCCGGAACGATGCCGCGCAGGCCGATGGTGAGAGCCGATTGGCGGGCCTCGAAGGTCGCGACGCGCAAGCTCGGCACCGCGCCGTCGGCAAGGTCGATCAGGCTCTGCACGTGGCGGTTCTTGACGTCGGCCGCACCAACGACCGAGATCGAGATCGGGGTCTTCTGAAGGTTCGTCTCACGCTTGGTCGCGGTGACAACGATTTCCTCAATGGGAACGCCATCCGGCAAGCCTGCTGAAGGCGCAGGAGCAGCCTCGGCAGCCTGGGGTTCGGCCGCGAAAGCCGGAGCCGAAGCGAGCGCACAGGCAGCTGCCCCAGCCAACAGGCCGGTGCGAAGGATGTTCTCAGATTTCATAGCTAACCTCGGATAAGGTGGACATCGGTCCTGGATGAAGGCTCCCTAGCCGTCATAAATGACACTTTTTTGACATTTTAACTTCAAGCGTCACGAAAAAATCCCGATTTTATAGTGTTTTAGAACCAGTGTTGCCGGAAAGAGCCGCTAATATTTAATCTGTGAAATACTTTCACCGTGTAACCAAAAAATCAGCTTCTGTTCATTTTGGCTGTTTAGGCTGCAGGGCACTGACATTAGTTAATGATTTTTCCTCAAGCCACCGTGCGCGCCGCCCCCCTCATCCGCCGGCGTGTTCCAAGTTCGATCCACCACCAGTGGCACTTGACGCACGGTTCATCGCAAGAACCGCCCCGAAGGCTTTGATCCTTTGGAATTGCCTGTTTTAGCTTGCTCCTTGGATACAAGAATCAGGTTCGCAAACACATGACACTTGGACGGCGCCAATTTCTGGGCGCCATGGCGGGAACCGCCGCATCACTCTGGTTGCCCCGCACCGCTGTGCGGGCGCAGGAAACGGACCTACCCGCAGCCACGTTCTGGGGGACTGTGCCGGTGCCGGAAACGTCGCTGCCCGCCGCGAAAGGTGCGGCCGGCAGCATCGCCGCCTCCGGCGTGCTCCCGCTCGTACCGCGTGCGCTGGCGGCGCTCGATCAGCATGGCGCCAGCATCACGGCGCGCGACCGCATCGCCATTGTCGATTTCTCCGTGCCATCGCGCGATCCTCGCTTCCATATCATCGACCTCGTCAGCGGCACGGCCTCGGCCCCGCACCTCGTCGCGCACGGCAAAGGTTCAGACCCGGCGAATCGCGGCTGGGCAGAGCAATTCTCCAATCGCATGGGTTCAGACGCTTCCTCGCGCGGCAGCTTCGTCACAGGTGAGCTCTACATGGGTCGCCACGGCCGCTCACGCCGCCTCATCGGGCTGGACCCGGAAAACGACATGGCGCTCGAACGCGGTATCGTGATCCACGCTGCGAGCTATGTCGATCCCGCGCTGGTCCCGTTGCAAGGCCGGATCGGCCGCAGTCAGGGCTGCTTTGCCGTCAGCCCGCGCGTGATCGCGGAAGTGCTCGAAGCGCTCGGCCCCGGTCGGCTGATTTTCGCGACGAGCTAACTCGCTTTGCGCTGCACCAGGGCCATGCGCAGGCAGCGGCACACAACTTGATCCCGCTGGTTGAGCGCCTCGTGCGCAAAGGTCACGATCCCCGCATCGGGGCGTGACTTGCTGGGGCGCAGCTCCACCACCTCGCTGGTAGCGCGCAGTGTATCGCCCAGAAACACCGGCGAAGGCATCACCAGCTTGTCGTAGCCCAGATTGGCGACCAGCGTACCGAGCGTGGTCTCCCCCACCGAAAGCCCCACCATCAGCGCGAACGTGAAAGTGCCGTTCACGAGGATCTGGCCGAACTCGCTCGCCCGCGCGGCTTCGGCATCGATATGCAGCGGCTGCGGATTGTGCGTCATGACCGAGAACAGCAGGTTGTCGGTCTCGGTCACCGTGCGGCGGATTTCATGCGCGATCCGGTCGCCCACGTGCCAGTCATCTAAATAGCGGCCTGCCATCTTGTTTACTCCATTTTACCCCCCTCCCCTTCAGGGGAGCGGCTTTCCTGACTATTCCGCCTTCTCCACCCGTACCAGCAGCGCCTCGACCTGCACTTGCGAGCCCACCGCCACGGTCAGCTCCGCCACCGTGCCATCGAACGGCGCGGTGAGCGCGTGTTCCATCTTCATGGCTTCAAGCACGAGCAGCTTCTGGCCCTTGTTGACGGCGTCGCCCGCCGCCACTTCAACCGCGATGACCTTGCCGGGCATGGGGGCGAGGATGGCGCCGTCGGAGGCTGCGCCGCCAAGGCCGCCATCCGTGCGCTCAACTGTAAACTCGTGCGGCCAGCCACGATCAACCAACAGCACGCCCTGATCTGTTTGCCATACCAGCGAACATGCACCCAACTTCTTGCCGTCCGTTCTTCCGACAGCGGATTGCCCATCGAC
>CANFIV010000253.1 GCA_947446935.1 Sphingomonadaceae bacterium
GGCAGCGCGGAGCGCTGACGGAGGGGTCATCCCCGCCTGCAAAACCGCACAATCCCCTCCGCCACAACCTCCGGCTGAAGACGCAGATGCCGCCAGAGCAGCGTTTCCGGCAGACTCGGCTGCGCGCGGAGTTTGCGCGCCAAGGGAACGTCGCGCGGTTGCTTTGGCCTCGGCAAGAACCCCTCCGTCATTGGCTGCGCCAATGCCACCTCCCCGTTTGTGCTGCGCAAAAACGGGGAGAACCAGAGAGAGAAGCCGCCAGTATGGCTTGGTCCTCCCCATTTTCCCCCGAGCTTGTCGAAGGGGCAGATGGGGAGCGAGCGAGGCACGCAAGGGTCCTCCTTATTTTGGCGAAGCCCAAATGGGGAGGTGGCTCGCGAAGCGAGACGGAGGGGTCATCCCCGCCTGCAAAACCGCACAATACGCTCCGCCACAGCCTCCGGCTGAAGGCGCAGATGCCGCCAGAGCAGCGTTTCCGGCAGGCTCGGCTGCGCGCGAAGTTTGCGCGCCAAGGGATCGTCGCGCGGTTGCTTTGGCCTCGGCAAGAACCCCTCCGTCATTGGCTGCGCCAATGCCACCTCCCCATTTTCCCCTGAGCGTGTCGAAGGGGCAGATGGGGAGCGAGCGAGGCACGCAAGGGTCCTCCCCATTTTGGCGAAGCCCAAATGGGGAGGTGGCAGCGCGAAGCGCTGACGGAGGGGTGATGGCGCTTGCAGTTACGGCTACAAACAGTTCTCTCTGCGCCGTCGCCGACGCTAGGCGTCTGTGCCTACTCCTCGCCCATCCTCAGCGCCGCGATAAACGCCTCCTGCGGGATGGTCACGTTGCCATATTCCCGCATGCGCTTTTTGCCTTCTTTCTGCTTGTCGAGCAGCTTCTTCTTGCGGCTGATGTCGCCGCCATAGCACTTTGCGGTCACGTCCTTGCGCATCGCGCTGATCGTCTCGCGCGCGATGACTTTCGCGCCGATCGCGGCCTGGATCGGGATCTTGAACATGTGGCGCGGGATCAGCTCCTTGAGCCGCTCCACAAGGTGACGTCCACGCGGGTCGGCCTGGCTGCGGTGGACGACGATGCTCAGCGCGTCGACCGGCTCGTTGTTGACGAGGATGTTCATCATCACGAGATCGCCTTCGCGCAGGCCGATCTGCTCATAATCGAAGCTGGCATAGCCGCGGCTGATGGACTTCAGGCGGTCGTAGAAATCGAACACCACTTCGTTGAGCGGCAGCTCGTACGATACTTGCGCGCGCCCGCCCACGTAGGTCAGGCCCGTCTGAATGCCGCGCCGGTCCTGGCAAAGCTTGAGGATCGAGCCGAGGTACTCGTCGGGCGTGTAGATCGTCGCCTTGATCCACGGTTCTTCCATTTCCGCGATCTTGACCGGATCGGGCATGTCGGCCGGGTTGTGCAGTTCCTTGATCGTGCCGTCGGTCATCAGCAGGCGGTAGACCACCGAGGGGGCGGTGGTGATGAGGTCGAGGTCGTATTCGCGGCTGAGGCGTTCCTGGATGATTTCCAGATGCAAGAGGCCGAGGAACCCGCAGCGGAAGCCGAAGCCGAGCGCGGCGCTGCTTTCCATCTCGAACGAGAAGCTGGCGTCGTTGAGGCGCAGCTTGCCGATGCTTTCGCGCAGCTTTTCAAAATCGGCCGCATCGACCGGGAACAGCCCGCAGAACACCACCGGCTGCACTTCCTTGAAGCCGGGCAGCGCCTGCGTGGCACCCTGCTTCACCGTGGTGATCGTGTCACCCACGCGGGCCTGCGCCACTTCCTTGATCTGCGCGGTGATGATGCCGATTTCACCCGGACCCAGTTCGTCGAGCACTTGCAGCTTCGGGCGCATGCAGCCGACGCGGTCGATCAGGTGCTCGGTGCCGCCGGCCATGAACTTGACCGAGAGGCCCTTCTTGATGACCCCGTCGATCACGCGCACGAGGATGACGACGCCGAGGTAGGGATCGTACCAGCTATCGACCAGCATGGCCTTGAGCGGCGCGGTGCGGTCGCCGCCCGGCGGGGGAATGCGTTCAACGATGGCATCGAGCACTTCCTCGATGCCGATGCCGGCCTTGGCGCTGGTGAGCACCGCGCGGCTCGCGTCGATGCCGATCACTTCCTCGATTTCGGCGCGGACCTTCTCGGGCTCGGCGGCGGGCAAGTCGATCTTGTTGATCACCGGCACGATCTCGTGATCGTGTTCGATCGACTGGTAGACGTTGGCGAGCGTCTGCGCCTCCACGCCCTGCGCCGCATCGACCACCAGCAACGCGCCCTCGCAGGCGGCGAGGCTGCGGCTGACTTCGTAGGCGAAGTCGACGTGGCCGGGTGTGTCCATCAGATTGAGCTGATAAGTCTTGCCGTCCTTGGCGGGGTATTCGAGGCGGACGGTCTGGGCCTTGATCGTGATCCCCCGCTCGCGCTCGATATCCATGTTATCAAGCACTTGCTCGCTCATCTCGCGCGCCGAGAGGCCCCCGGTGTACTGGATCAGCCGGTCGGCCAGCGTCGACTTGCCGTGGTCGATGTGAGCGATAATGCTGAAATTGCGGATAAGAGCGAGTTCGGTCATGCGCCCGCCGTTAGCAGTGCAAGCGCGCGGTGTCATCAGGCCCATCCGGGTGGGGCCGTGTAGGAAGTTAACACGGTTGACACGGTCCTGAGGAAAAACTCGGATCGATCAGTTTGTCGATTTTTATCGATCAAGACGATCACTGGTGAGGCAGCCGAACAGCGCGATTGACAGTGGAAAGGGCGCGCCCGGGATATGGCGAATTCGAGCCATGTAGGACAGTGATTTTTGCACCATGTCCTCTGGACGCAGCGGCCGCCGGACTTTAGCCTCACCCAATCTGATCTGGCGCGACCAAGCGAGGATTGCCCTTATTGGTGGAGGCCTCCGCACCATGACACCTGCAAATACCCCCAAATTCACCCGCCGCGATGCGCTGGTCGCCGGCGCCGCCATGGCCGCCATGGTGAATGCGCCCGCGCTGGCGACCACGCCGTCGGTGCGGCGGCCCAACATTCTCTACATCATGGCTGACGACATGGGGTTCGCGGACCTCTCCTGCTATGGTCGCATGGATTACGCCACGCCGCGGATCGATGCGTTGGCGCGCGAGGGGATGCGGTTTACCAGCGCCTATGCCAACAGCTGCGTCTGCACCGCGACGCGCGTGGCGCTGATCACCGGGCGTTATCAATACCGCCTCCCCATCGGGCTTGAAGAGCCGCTGGCGGACCGCGAGAACATCGGCCTGCCGCCGGATCAACCCACCCTGCCATCGCAGCTCAAGGCCGCGGGCTATGCCACATCGCTCATCGGCAAATGGCATCTCGGCAGCATGCCTACATTCGATCCGCTGAAGAGCGGCTATGACCACTTCTGGGGCCTGCGCAGCGGCGCGGTCGATTACTACACGCACAAGGGCACCGACGGGAAGCTCGACCTGTGGGACGGCCCGACGCCGGTGGACCAGGCCGGCTACCTTACCGACATGATCGCCGAGCATGCCCTTGCCGGAATTGCCCGGGGCGCTGCGGGTTCAAAGCCGTGGTTCATGAGCCTGCACTTCACCGCGCCGCATTGGCCATGGGAGGCACCGGGTGACGAGGCGGAAGCGCGGCGACTGGAAGCTCTGCCGAACCGTGACGCGCTGATGCATTATGACGGGGGCAGCCTCGCGACCTATGGCGCGATGGTCACGCGGCTAGACATGCAGGTCGGCCGTATCCTTGATGCACTCGCGGCATCGGGGCAGGCCGACAATACGATCGTGGTGTTCACCAGCGACAATGGTGGCGAGCGGTTCTCTGCCACGTGGCCCTTCACCGGACGCAAGACCGAACTGCTCGAGGGGGGCTTGCGCATTCCCGCGATCGTGCGCTGGCCTAGGGTAACC
>CANFIV010000254.1 GCA_947446935.1 Sphingomonadaceae bacterium
CGGCATTTCCGTGCGGATGTTTTACTCTCGAACGCCGATCCCAAGCGGACCTTCCTGAAGCTGCTCGGCGCTGACGAGCTGCCCGAGGAATTCCGCCGCGATATCGCTGCGATCAAGATGGGTGGGCCCGCGGCCAAGCTCAATATCGCGCTTTCGGGCGAGCCCACGGTGATCGGCCGTTCGCCCGATGCCACGCCGCTCGAACGCGCGCTGCTCACTATCGCACCCACCTTGGAGGGCGCGCAGCGCTGCGCCGATATCGCGCGTTTTGGCGATGTGCCCGAGGAACTCTGGATCGATTGCGTGATCCCCAGCCTTGTTGACGACAGCCTGTGCCCGCCGGGCCACCACATGCTCACTGTCTTCATCCAGTATGTGCCCTACCATTTGCGTGAAGGCACCTGGGACGAGCGGCGCGAGGCGTTCACCGAGTCCGTGATCCGCCAAATCACCCGGCACATGCCCGATCTCCCCGGGCTGATCCTGGGTCATACGATGCTGACCCCGCTTGATCTGGAGCGGATTTACGGCCTCACCGAAGGCAATATCTTCCACGGCGATCTGCATCCCGGCGCGCTGTTCTCGATGCGTCCGGTGCCGCGCTGGTCGCAATATCGCACGCCGGTGGACGGGCTCTACCTCTGCGGGGCGGGGGCCCATCCCGGCGGCGGAGTGACCGGCGCGCCGGGGCATAACGCGGCGATGCAGGTGCTGCGGGATACCAAAGTTCGGCGCAAAGGCTGATGTCCGGCGCAGCACCCCATCCTCCCAAGGTCATGGGTGTTGCCGATCTGGCGATGTTCTATGTCGTGACGGGCGTGAGCCTGCGCTGGATCGCGACCGCTGCTGCCTTTGGGCCCAGCTCGATCGTGATCTGGATCGGCGCTCTGCTCTGTTTCTACCTGCCTTTCGTGCTCGCCATCGTCGAACTCTCCTCGCGCTATCCGCAGGAAGGCGGGCTCTATATCTGGACCCGCGAGGCCTTCGGGCCTTACGTCGGCTTCATGGCGGGATGGAGCTATTTTACTTCCAATCTCCCCTATTTCCCCAGCGTGCTGTATTTCGATGCGGGCAATGCGATCTACATCGGCGGCGACAGCTGGCTCCATCTGCGCAATAGCCCCGTGTTCTTCATGAGCTTCGCGCTGCTGGCGCTGGGGTTCATCACGCTGATCAACGTCGTCGGCCTCCGTTTCGGGCGCTGGCTGCACAATGCGGGGGCTGTGGGGATGTGGCTGCCCGCGCTGATCGTGATCGTGATGGGCGGCCTCGCGTGGTGGAATTTCGGCTCGGCGACCGACTTTTCCTCGCACGAATTCGTGCCGGTGATCGATATCCAGCACATGATCGTTTGGTCCTCGATCGCCTTTGCGCTTTCGGGTGCGGAGACCGCCTCGTTCATGAGCGGCGAGATCAAGAACCCCCGGCGCACGATCCCGCGCGCGCTTCCCATCGCGGGGGTCGTGATTGTCTCGTGCTACATCATCGGCACGTTCGCGGTGCTGCTGGCGATGCCCGCGGGAGAGGTCAACACACTGCAAGGCCTCATCCAGGCAGGAGCCGTGGCGGCTCAGCGGCTTGGCGCGACGTGGATTATCGTGCCGCTCGCGCTGCTGATCACGCTCGGCAATCTCGGTGCGGCGAGCGGGTTCCTCTCATGCACCGCGCGCATTCCCTTTGCCGTGGGCATTGATCGACTGTTGCCACCGGTCTTTGCCCGCGTCCATCCCAAGTGGGGCACGCCTTATGTCGCGATCCTGCTGCAAGGCGGGCTGGGTGCGGTGTTCTGCATTCTCGGGCAGGCGGGGACCGGGGTGAAAGGCGCCTATGACGTCCTCGTCAGCATGGGCATCATCGCCGCGTTTCTCCCATTTGCGCTTGTGTTCCTCTCGGTCATCCGTCTGCAAGGCAGACCCGCCGACGCCGAGGTGACGCGCCTGCCCGGCGGCCGCTTCACATCCACTCTATTCGCCTGCATCGGCCTGGCGACCACGCTCGCCGCCGTCGTGCTCGCGGCATTCCCGGCGTCCGACGAGCCGAACAAGCTCCTTGCCGTGATCAAGATCCTCGGCCTCACTGCGGTTCTGCTCGGCAGCGGCACGCTGGTCTACGTACTCGGTCAGCGAAGCGCCCGGAGCGCGGCATGACCGAGCCTGCAGCCAAACCTCGCGCCCGGCGCGAATCGCCGCTTGTGCGGCGGGGAGACCTGCTCGCGGCCACAGTGAACTGCCTCGCCCGCCTTGGCCCACGCGGCACCACGGGCCGCGAAATCTGCCGCCAGGCGGGCGTATCGCACGGGTTGCTGCGGCACTATTTCCGCAATCCGGACAATCTCCTTCTCGAAACGTACGAACAGCTATGCGAGGATATGCTCGCGCATCTCGAAGCGGTCGCGACACCGTTCGAGGCTGATCCGTGGGACGCGCTCCACCGCTATTTCGTGGCCGTGTTTTCGGATGAATGGGCGAGCCCGGATATCATCGGCGCGTGGATGGTTTTCTGGCAGCAGGCGCGCAGCCGCGAGGATTTTGCCGCCGTCAGCGATGCTTTCAACCGGCGGCAGCGCGCACTTCTCGAACGGCTCGTTGCCCGTCTGCCGGTCCTTGGGGCGGGCCTTCCCATGGAAGATGCGATCGCTCTGCTCTCTGCAGTGCTCGATGGCCTCTGGATCGAATACTACCTCTCAGATACCCGCACCCCGCGCGCGCGGTGCATTGCGCTCAGCGATGAGGCGGCACGACGGCTGTTCTCAGCTTGAAGGCGTGCTAGGGAACAATCGTCGATAGTAGCGATTGGAACCGGAAATGGCCCGCGCAAACCTGCACCCCGAAAAGCATCTCGTCTCGCGGATCGGCTGGCTGCGTGCCGCCGTTCTGGGTGCCAATGACGGCATTGTCTCGACCGCCAGCCTGATCATCGGTGTGGCGGCGGCTGTGGCCAAACCAGCGGATATCCTGATCGCGGGCGCGGCGGGGCTCGTCGCGGGCGCGATGTCTATGGCGGCGGGCGAGTATGTCTCGGTCAGCTCCCAAGCCGATACCGAGCAGGCAGATCTCACGCGTGAACGGGCTGAACTGGCGGGGAACCCGGAAGCTGAAGTCAAGGAACTCGCCGGCATTTATATCAAGCGTGGGCTCGATCCTGCTACGGCGGATGCCGTGGCCCGGCAGCTAATGGCCAAGGACGCACTGGGCGCTCATGCGCACGATGAGCTTGGCATTTCCGAGATCACCACCGCGCGTCCCATCCAGGCTGCGCTGACTTCTGCGGCTACATTCACTGCCGGGGCCGCGCTGCCTCTGGCCATCGTGCTCCTCGCCCCGGCGGCCATGCTGGTGGAGATCGAGGCCGTTGGCTCGCTTCTGTTCCTTGCGCTGCTGGGTGCAATCGGTGCGCAAGCCGGCGGCGCTCCGGTGCTCAAGGCCACCCTGCGTGTTACCTTCTGGGGAGCCCTTGCCATGGCGCTCACTGCCGGGATCGGGCGCTTGGTGGGCACGGCGGTCTAGGACCGCACCCGCCGACTTTGCGCCAAATCCGCGACGAGGCGCCCCCCAGCGGCGACAGGAAAGCATCAAACCCCACAAATTGCCGGGAATAAACCGCCACCCCCGGCGTTGTCGGTTGCAGGAGGATCGAACCGGCAGCATTCCGCTGCTGTGGCCGGACCTCCCGCTCCGGCGGCGTCCCCGTGCCCTTCGGAGCCAGCTTGTGCAAACCGAAAGGCAGATCATGTCCACGATCAAAGGAACCGCCAACGTCGATACCCTGACCGGCACGACGCTCGCCGACACGCTGCTCGGGCTCGCCGGAAACGATATCCTCAAGGCCCTCGACGGCAACGACAAGCTCGATGGCGGCACCGGGAACGATACGATGTACGGCGGCC
>CANFIV010000255.1 GCA_947446935.1 Sphingomonadaceae bacterium
AGCTCCTGTTCGAAGCGTTCGGGCGTGATGCGCGCGGAATTGACCGTGACGAAGGCGTGATCGGCGCGCGCGCTCCAGGAATGGAGCAGGCGCGCCGCCACTTCCTTGCCCGAGCCGGCAGGGCCGGTGATCAGTAGCCGGCTACCGGTGTTTGCGACGCGCTTGAGCGTCGCGCGGACCTGATTGATTGCCGTGGAATTGCCGGTGAAGGCATCCGCCATCGAGAAGCCTTGCCGAAGCCGCGCATTCTCGCGGCGCAGGCGCTCGGTGGCGGTTGCGCGCTCGACCAGAAGCAGCAGCCGTTCGGCCTCGAACGGCTTCTCGAGGAAATCCATCGCGCCGCGGCCGATGGCGGAGACTGCGGTATCGATGTTGCCGTGGCCGGAGAAGATGATCACCGGCAGTTCGGGCTCCCGCTTCTTGATCTCGTCGAGGACCTCAAGCCCGTCCATCGGGCTGCCGTGGAGCCAGACATCGAGGAGCACAAGGCTCGGCCGCCGCTCGTCAACTGCGGCAAGGGCGGCGGTGCTGTCGCCGGCAGTGCGGCAGCCGTAGCCTTCGTCGCTGAGCACGCCAGCGACGAGCTCGCGGATGTCGCGTTCGTCGTCAACGATGAGGATGTCGAGGGCCATGGGTATGTCCTGTACGGTGTTGATCTAGGGCGTTGCGGGAAGTGCGGTTGGCGCAGAAATGAAGGGCTCGGCAAGCGGTTCGGATTGGTTGCTGGCCGCCTGCGCCACCAGCGGATTGCAGGCAAAGCGCATGATCACACGCGTTCCGCCTTCAGCGTTGGCGGCAAACGCCATCGCGCCGCCATGCTCTTCGACAATCTTGTTGACGATCGCGAGGCCGAGGCCGGTGCCCTTCTCGCGGGTGGTCATGTAGGGCTCCAGAATGCGATCGCGGTCCGCTGGCAGTCCGATACCGTTATCCGAGACCGTGACCGTGACCGTGCCGCGTTCCGCTGCCAACGACACCGCGATCCGCCCGCGATAGGCGATGTCCTCGGCCTTGGCACGTTGCTCGATCGCCTCGATCGCGTTCTTGAGCACGTTGGTCATGGCCTGTCCGAACTGGTGACGGTCTGCCTCGAACGGCACGGATGTCTCCCCGCTGAAGCTGAAGGCAATCTCGCTGTGGGCCACTTCTTGCAGAAACAGCGACTGGCGGATGAGATCGCTCGCATCCTCCGGTCGGAAGACGGGCTTGGGTAGCCGCGCGAACGAGGAAAACTCGTCGACCATCTGCCTGAGGTCACCGACCTGACGGATGATTGTCGCAGTCAGCTCCTCGAACAGTTCGGGGTCGGTCAGGATTTGGCGCCTATAGCGGCGCTTGAGTCGCTCGGTGGCGAGCTGGATCGGTGTCAGCGGGTTCTTGATCTCGTGCGCAATGCGGCGCGCGACGTCGGACCAGGCAGCGCGGCGCTGATCGAGCAGTTGACGGGTAATGTCTTCAAAAGTGATGACATGGCCGTTGCGATCGGCCGTGAGCTTGACCGCGAGTGTCAAGAGGTCCCCGCCCTTGGCATACTGGACAATTCCGCTGGATTCTCCGGCCGCAACCAACTGGGCCAATTGGGGCGCCACCTCTGCGAGCGCTTTGCCCACCGGGCTCTCGGTGGCGGTTTCGGCCGGATCGAGAAGCAGCGTTTGCGCCGAGCTGTTCATCAGCCGGATGTGTCCTTCCCGGTCGATTGAAAGAATGCCGGCGGTGATCGATTCCAGCACGGCCTCGATGAAAGCGCGGCGCACCTCAAGCTGCGCGTTGGCGCTGACAAGCGCCTGGGTCTGCGCCTCCAGCTGGGCGGTCATGCGGTTGAACGCGCGAGCGAGCAGGCCAACCTCGTCGGTGCCGCTGCCGGGTTGGACCCGCATCGCGAAATTGCCACTGCCGACATTGCGGGCGGCCGATACCAGCTCGATCAGCGGTGCTACCTGCCGGTCGGCAAAGCGCAGCGCTACCCATACTGCCAAGGCCACGAGCGAAAGGCTGATGAACAGGAGCGCGATGTTGAAGCGCAGTTGCAGCGCGCGCGCGCGGCGGGTGAGGAAATCATAGGCTTTGAGGACGCTCTGCGCCCGCTGCCATTGGTTGAGCGCCAGAGTATCGGAATTTCGTGCGACGTAGAGATAGATGCCGCGGGAGCGGTCGACCGGTGTCACTGCCTCGATCCGCGCGGCCGAGGCTGTGACCACAACCGGCTCGCCCGCATCGATCTTGGCCAATTCGGCAGGCGTGACCCGTTCACGCTGCTCGGTGCGGCCCGGATCAACAATCGCGGCTGTGCGCAGCGTGCCATCGGGCCCGCGCTCTATAATCGCCGATTCGTTGAGTTTGCGGTTGATCACTTGCCAGGAATAGCCTTCGGCAAAGTCTTGGCTGGTTATCGGGGCTTGGCCCAGATAGTCGCGCAGATCGCCAGCCATCGCGACGCTTTCGTTGCCGACATCGCGCAGCTTGTCGGCGTAATAGCCCCGCGCGAGGCTGTTGGCATTTTCCAGCATGCCGCGCGAATTGTCAGAAAACCAGAACTCGACCCCGGACTGGAACAGCAACGAAGCGAAGACCACGACAAGCAGGGTAGGGATCGCGGCGATCAGCGAAAACAGCCAGACGAGACGGACGTGGAGGCGCCCGCTGCTTCCGAGCACGCTGCGCGCCGCGCGGCGCAGTGCGATTCTGCGGCCGATCAGGACGATCAGTGCCATGGCTGGCACGAGCGTGCCGATCAGCAAGCTGGATGTGAGGCGCGAGGGCAGCAGCTGGCTGGTATTGCTGCTACCGGACAGCGCCATCCAGGTGACTACAAGCATTAGAGCCAACGCCAGCGCGGCCGTAAGCTCAAGCAGGAGGAACACGTTGGCTCGGCGCATGATCACAAGCAAGCGCCGGTACCACCGGGGCGACCGCCGCATGCTTTGATTACCAGGTTGAACCATCGTTGCCGATATACAACACCGCTGTTGCAGGATTGCAAGAGGATTCGGGCGAGGCGCATGCCGGTTGCGCCAAGCGGAGGACGTCTGGTCAGCTTCGGCCCGAAACAGCCTCTTCAGGGTCAATAGCCAGATCAGAAAGGCGCTTGCGCAAGGTGTTCCGGTTGATCCCCAGCAGCCGAGCCGCGCGCAGCTGGTTTCCGCCCGTGATCGAAAGAGCGTGGACAAACAGCGGTCGCTCGAAGGCGGCGAGCGCAGCGCTGTATAGCTCGCCCGGCTGCGGCTGTGCATCAACCAGCCAGCTGGAAAGGGCCTCTGCAAAACCAGCGGCATGACCTTCGTGGATCTCGGTAATCACCGGTGGCGGCGCGCTGTCGAGGGCGAGCAGCGGCTCGATGGTCGAGGCGTCGATCACCTCGTCACGAGCGAGCAGCGCCAGACGAAAGACAAAATTGCGCAGCTCGCGGACATTGCCGCGCCAGGCCTGGCGCGCCAGCAGCGCGGCCCCTGAGGCCGTAAGCTGGCGCCGCGGCAGGCCCTCGCTGGCCGCACGAATAAGGAAATGGCGCGCCAGCGCCTCGATATCATCGGCACGCTCACGCAGCGGCGGCAGCGCGATGGGCACGACAGCCAGTCGGTAGTAGAGGTCTTCGCGGAACGTGCCCGCGGCGATCATGGGCATGAGATCGCGGTTGGTCGCCGCGACGATCCGACAGTCTAACGTGATCTCATCGGTGCCACCTACACGGCGGATTCGGCCCGATTGCAGGGCGCGAAGCAGCCGGGTCTGCGCCTCGAGCGGCATGTCGCCGATTTCGTCGAGAAACAACGTACCGCCGCGCGCCTGTTCGAATTTGCCAACACGGCGCGCTATCGCGCCAGTGAAGGCCCCCTTTTCGTGCCCGAAAAGCTCGCTCTCGATCAGATCGCTTGGAA
>CANFIV010000256.1 GCA_947446935.1 Sphingomonadaceae bacterium
AGGACGAAGTTGCCACGATCGAAGGCGGCGTTGTCGAAAACGGTTTCGATGACGAAGACGGCCAGAACGGCGACGACGCCGGCGAAGAAGCAGGTGAGGATGGCGAAGATCGCCCGCGCCGGCCACGCCGCAGCCAGCGCGCACCCCGTGCCCAGGCGCGTGAGGCCGATGATCTGCGCGCCCGCCGCATGGCACTGCGCCGCCGCTACAAAATCCAGGACGTCATCCAGCGCCGCCAGGTTCTGCTCGTCCAGGTCGTAAAAGAAGAGCGCGGCAACAAGGGCGCCGCCCTTACCACCTACCTCAGCCTGGCGGGCCGCTACTGCGTCCTCATGCCGAATTCGAGCCACGGGGGCGGCATCAGCCGCAAGATCAACTCGGCTGCTGACCGCAAGCGCCTCAAGTCGATCATGGCCGAGCTTGAACTGCCCCGCTCGATGAGCTGCATCGTCCGCACCGCCGGCCTGCAGCGCACCAAGCCCGAGATCAAGCGCGACTTCGACTACCTCGCCCGCCTTTGGGACGAGATCCGCGAACGCACGCTCAAGTCCTCCGCGCCCGCGCTCATCCACTCGGACAGCGATCTGATCAAGCGCGCGATCCGAGACATCTACAATCGCGATATCGAGGAAGTCGTCGTCGAAGGCGAGCACGGCTACCGCGCCGCCAAGGACTTCATGAAGCTCCTGATGCCCAGCCATGCAAAGCGGATCAAGCACTACGCCGATCCGGTGCCGCTGTTCCAGCGCTACGGCGCGGAGGACCAGCTGACAGCGATGTACGATCCTGTCGTGCAGCTGAAGTCTGGTGGCTATCTGGTGATCAACCCGACCGAGGCTCTGGTCTCGATCGACATCAACTCGGGCCGCTCGACCAAGGAGCACGGGATCGAGGCAACCGCACTCAACACCAACCTTGAGGCCGCGCGCGAGATCGCCCGCCAGTTGCGCCTGCGCGACATGGCCGGGCTCGTGGTCATCGACTTCATCGACATGGAATACGGATCCAACGTCCGCAAAGTCGAAAAGACGATGAAGGACGCGCTCAAGAACGACCGCGCCCGCATCCAGGTCGGCCGTATTTCGGGCTTCGGCCTCATGGAGATGAGCCGCCAGCGCCTGCGTACCGGTGTGCTTGAGGCCACGACGCGCGCCTGCCCGCACTGCGACGGTTCAGGTCTGGTGCGCACAGCCTCTTCCGCAGGCCTTTCGGCGCTGCGCATGATCGAAGACGAGGCCGCCAAGGGCAAGGGCACGATCATCACGCTCTACGCCAGCCAGGAAGCGGCGATCTACGTGCTCAACGCAAAGCGTGCCGATCTCGCCGAGATCGAGGAGCGCTACGGTGTATCGGTGGAAGTGATCCCCGAGGGTGAGAACGAAGGCGCGAAAATGCGCGTCGCCTCGCGCGGGCCCAAGCCAGCCTTCCTGCCGCGCTTCGAGCCGATCATCGAGCCCGAAGCCGATGATCTTGCCGACGAGGAATACGCTGGCGAGGACGAGGAGGAGGACGACGATTCGCAGGATGAGCCGCGCAGCCAGCGCGCTCAGGAGCGCGAAGGCGGCGACTCGGAAGGCGAAGGCGGACGCCGCAAGCGCCGCAAGCGCCGTCGCAGCCGTGGTCGTGACCGTGAGGGCGGCGAGGCTGCACCTGCGGCCGAGCGTGAAGCCGGCGATGCCGAAGGCGACGAAGACGACGACGAGGGCGCTGGCGACGACCGGCCAGAAGGCAGCGACGAAGGCGCCGAACGTGCCGATGAGCGGGGTCCGCGCAAGCGTCGCCGCCGTGGCCGTCGTCGTCGTGGCAACCGCGAAGGCGCAGAGGGTCAGGCTGACGGAGGCATCGAAGGTGATGACGCCGAGGCCGCTGCGGATCAGGACGAAGCACCTGTCGCAGATGCGCCCGAAGCCGCCGAGGTCGCAGCCGAAGCCCCGGCCAAACCGCGCCGTTCGCGCCGCAAGAAGGTGGATGCTGCCGACGAGGCTGCTCCGGCAGAAGTCGCTGCGCCTGCTGAGGTGGCTGCTGCGGTAGTTGACGCCGCGCCGGCACATGCCGCTGCGGACGATGCCGCCGAGGCCCCTGCAAAGCCCAAGCGCGTTCGCCGCAAGAAGGCAGAAGCAGTCGAGGCGGAAGCGCCGGCAGAACAACCGGCACCGGTTGAAGCTGTCGCCGATCCTGCCGAAGAAGCGCCTGCCAAGCCCAAGCGCCCGCGCCGCAAAAAGGCAGACAATGTCGAGGCGGCGGCACCTGAAGGCGAAGCCGCAGTCGAAGAGCCTGCTGCTGTCCCGGCAACTGCTGCCTCCGAAGTTGCTGCACCTGACGCTGCTGCGGCGGCCCCGGCTGCAACCGACGAATCAGGCGAGCCCCGTCGCGGCTGGTGGCAGCGCACCTTCGGCGCCTGATCTCCAGACAGCAAACAGCCAAACGAAAGACCCTCCCTGGCACCTGCCAGGGAGGGTCTTTCGTTTGGGGCCCGCGAACATTCAGGCCTGACCCGCTTTCATGCCAGTTTGGTCGCCGCGCCCCATTCCATCCACGCGGCCCAGCGCGGGGTCTTTTCCAAATAGCCCTGCCCTAGCGGTTCCACGGCAAAGCCCGCATGGCGAACAGCGGCGGTGATCGGGCGGGTCAGATGGCAGCCGCCCGCAATCGGTTTCCAGATCGGCTCGATCCGGTCCTGCCAGCGTTGCACATCCGGATCGGGCGCACGCCCGTGCTCAAGGAACAGAAGCCGCCCGCCCGGGCGCAGAATGCGACGCAGTTCCGAAAGTACGCGCTGCGGATCTGCTACAGAGCACAATGTGTAGGTGCAGACCGCCGTATCGAAACTCTCGCTGGCAAAGGGAATCGCCTCCCCCACCCCGGCGCGGATATCGGTGGCCCAACCTTTCTTGGCGGCTTCGGCACGTGCAAAATCGAGCAGCTTGTCGGAAGGATCGATCCCGGCGAAGGCGGTCACCGCCTCACGGTCATAGAACCGCTGGTTTAACCCGCCGCCACATCCGATCTCAAACACCGCCCCGCGTGCCCGCGGCACGATCTTGGCGCGCAAATCCATGATGGCGTCGGCCCCGCAGCAGGTCCGGATGATCCGCGGCACCATATGCCGGTCCCACAAGGCCTTAAAACCCATGCACACACCCCCTTCTGCCCATACCAGAGGCGATCCTGCACGGCCCTGCGATCTGGAACAAGTGCGATACGCGCACCGAATTCGAGTCGCAATGCTGTCAGATACTTTGGATCGGGATCGCACAGCATACGGGTGCATGCCCATCATCCCTTCACAGAATTGATATTTTTTTGTTGTTTCAACAATTTGGGATGACGGCAGCGCGTTAGGAGATTCTTAGAATGTTGTCCGTAGAAAGATGCTTGCTCATCCACGGAAGACACATGGGGGTGAGTGGCGCGTGGGGCGCCAACTCAGGAGATCGAACATGACGCTTTTCAAGAACCTGCTCGCTAACGAAGACGGCGCTACCGCAATCGAATACGGTCTGATCGCTGCTCTCATCGCTGTTGCCGCCATCACCGCCATGGGCGCACTGGGCAACTCGCTCTCGAACACCTTCAACCTGGTTTCGACCCAGATGAACAACGCTTCGGACGGCAAGCTCTAAGAGCTAGTCGCAAGCGACAACGTTCGGGGGGCGGGGAACGAAAGTTCCCCGCCCCCTTTCGTTTGTGCTTCAACTTTGCCGAAGCGGTCAAAAGGGCAGACGCAAACGGTGCCCTGCCCTCTTGCTCAAGGCAGCGGTTTCGCTAAGGACAACACAGGCTTTTGTAGAACCAGATCAGCAAGGACGGCCCGATGGCGACCTTCACGCTTCCAAAGAATTCCAAGGTCAATGGCAAGGCGCGCCACCA
>CANFIV010000257.1 GCA_947446935.1 Sphingomonadaceae bacterium
CAGCAGCTCTTCGCACTGCAATATAGCAGTGTGATGTGAGGTGACTAAATTCGGGAACTCAGTGCCGGAGAGCAGCCACGCCGGGAAGCTCCCGGCCTTCCATCCATTCGAGGAACGCGCCGCCTGCGGTCGAAACGTAAGTGAAGTCCTGCGCCACACCGGCATGGCTCAGCGCCGCAACGGTGTCGCCGCCGCCTGCCACTGAAACCAGCGATCCTTCCTTGGTCAGCGCCGCCGCCGTGCGCGCCAGCGCCACGGTCGCGGTGTCGAACGGTGGGGTCTCGAATGCACCGAGCGGGCCGTTCCAAACCAAGGTGCGGCAGACCTTGAGCACGTCGGCCAGTGCCTCGGTCGCGGCCGCGCCGATGTCGAGGATCATCTCGTCGGCCGCCACTTCGTGCACGTTGCAGGTGCGCAAGCTCGGCGGATTGGCAGCGAACTCCTTCGCCACCACCACGTCATAAGGCAGGTGCACCGTGCATCCCGCCGCATCAGCTGCGGTCAAGATATCCTCGGCGGTCGAGGCCAGATCATGCTCGCACAGCGACTTGCCTACCGCCACGCCACGCGCGGCAAGGAACGTATTGGCCATGCCGCCGCCGATAATCAGATGATCGACCTTGCCCACCAGATGGCGCAGCACATCAAGCTTGGACGAAACCTTGGCTCCGCCGACAACCGCTGCCACCGGGTGCTCCGGATGATCGAGCGCCTTGCCCAGCGCTTCCAGTTCGGCCTGCATCGAGCGACCGGCAAAGGAGGGCAGCAAATGCGCGAGGCCCTCGGTCGTCGCATGTGCACGATGCGCGGCGGAGAAGGCGTCGTTCACGTAGATGTCGGCATTGGCGGCAATCGCTTTGGCGAGGTCGGGATCGTTCTTTTCCTCACCCTTCCAGAAGCGGGTGTTCTCCAGCAGCGCGATCCCGCCCTCGGGCAGGATACCAACCACTTGCGCCACCACAGGCCCGGCGATCTCGGAAACAAACATGACCTCGCGGCCCAGCACCTGCTCCGCCGCGCCGACCACCATGCTCAGCGACTGGGTCGAAACCCGCTCGCCCTTGGGGCGACCGAAGTGGGCGAGCAGCAGGACTTTGGCCCCGGCGTCGGCAAGTTCAAGGATCGTCGGCTTGGCCGCACGCACGCGGGTATCGTCGGTCACCGCGCCGTCCTGCATCGGCAGGTTCAGGTCCACGCGAACCAGCACGACTTTCCCGCGCACATTCCCAATATCGTCGAGCGTCTTGAAGGCGGTCATGGTTCAATCCTTACCTCATCGCCGATGGCAATCACGCCTTCGGACAGTACCCGGCCGCAAACCCCGCCGCGCCAATCCGGCGTGAGCGCAGCTTCCAGCCCGGGCAAAATCGCTTCCATACGGCTGCATGGATCGCATTCACCGGTGATCCTGATGCGCAGGCCATCGCCAATCGCGATGACGGCCCCTGCCTCGCGCGGCAGACGCAGGCCCGTTATCAGCAGGTTGGCGCGGCGCGTGGGCCAGGGCAGGTCCGCCCCAAGCTCGCCCAGCGCCGCAGCCCAGCTCTCCGCCTCAATCAACGTGATCTGCCGCTTGCCCGCCTTGCCAGCGGGCACCGGTCCCCGGATATCGCCCTCAAGCCCTTTATCCGGGGTCACTAGCGCACGGTCCAAGGTCTCCATGGGGCCGCGGCGAACAGCATGCCGGGCAATCCCATCAAGCTGTCCTGCCACCGCGCCCCCAGAAACCGGCATCGTCATTTACCTCAGAGCAGACCGCCCATCGCACCGGCCGTATCGACCATGCGGTTCGAGAAGCCCCACTCGTTGTCGTACCACGAAAGCACACGCACCAGCGTGCCATCGATCACCGAGGTTTCCAGGCTGTCGATGGTCGAGGAATGCGAATCGTGGTTGTAGTCGATGGAGACCAGCGGTTCAGTGCTGAAGCCGAGCACGCCCTTCATCGGGCCTTCCGCCGCCGCCTTGAGCAGTGCGTTGACTTCGTCCTTCGTCGTCGCGCGCTTCGGCACGAAGGTCAGATCCACCACCGAAACGTTCGGCGTGGGCACGCGGATGGCCGAGCCATCGAGCTTGCCCTTCAGTTCCGGCAGCACCTCGCCCACGGCGCGCGCGGCACCGGTGGTGGTGGGGATCATGCTCATCGCAGCAGCGCGGGCACGGCGCGGATCCTCGTGAATCTGGTCAAGAATCTTCTGATCGTTCGTATAGGCGTGGATCGTCGTCATCAGCCCGTGCTCGATGCCGATGGCATCGTTCAGCACCTTGGCAAACGGCGCGAGGCAATTGGTGGTGCAAGAGGCGTTCGAGACGATGGTGTGTTCGGCGGTCAGCTTGTCGTGGTTCACGCCGAAGACGACCGTGAGATCCACATTCTTGCCCGGAGCCGAGATCAGCACGCGCTTGGCACCAGCCGCGATATGCTTCTCGCAGCTCGCGCGATCCGTAAAGAAGCCGGTGCATTCAAGCACAATGTCGATCCCTTGCGCACCGTGCGGCAGGTTCGCCGGATCGCGCTCGGCAGTCACGTGGATACGCTTGCCATTGATCACCAGATCGGTGCCATCGACTTCGACCGTACCAGCAAAAGTACCATGAACGCTGTCGCGCTTGAACAGCAGCGCATTGGCCTTGGCGCTTGCCAGATCGTTGATCGAGACAAGTTCCAGCCCGCAATCGGGCCGCTCGAGAATGGCGCGCGCGACATTGCGCCCGATGCGCCCGAAACCGTTGATCGCAACCTTGGTCGCCATGGTACTGATCTCCTGCAATTAAACTTTAGGACTGCTAAACTTTAGGCAAGCCGCGCATGGATGCGTGGCAGGATCTTTTCGACCGTCAGGCCGAAGTGGTCATAGAGCACGTCCGCCGGGGCGGAGGCGCCGAAGCTGTCGATGCCGATAGTCAGCCCATCACCGACATACTTCTGCCAGCCCGCCGTCACACCCGCCTCGATCGAGACCTTGAGCGTATCGGTCGGCAGCAAGTCCGCACGATATGCAACGTCCTGCGCGTCGAACAGTTCCCAGCACGGCACTGAAACCACGTCCGCACCAATGCCCTGCGCTTCAAGCGCCTTGGCAACGTCTGCGGCGATCGCCACTTCCGAACCGCTCGCCAAAAGCACGACCTTGCGCGGTGCGCTGGCGGCGAAAAGACGGTAGGCACCCTTGGCTGAACGATTGGTCGCGCGGTTCCAGCCTTCATCGCCTGCGCCGCGCAACTGCGGCAGGTTCTGCCTGGAGAGCGCGAGAACCGACGGCGAATGGGTGGTTTCAAGCGAGAGCGCCCAGCATTCCGCCGTCTCGATCACATCGGCCGGGCGATAGACGTTGAGATTGGGGATCAGTCGCAACGACATGACATGCTCGACCGGCTGGTGCGTAGGACCGTCCTCGCCAAGCCCTATCGAATCGTGCGTCAAGACATATACGACTTGCGCGTGTTGCAGCGCCGACATGCGGATCGCGTTGCGGCAATAGTCCGAAAAGACAAGGAACGTGCCGCCATATGGCACCACGCCGCCATGCAGCGCCATGCCATTCATCGCCGCCGCCATGCCGAACTCGCGGATACCGTAGGCGACATGGCGGCCGCCATAGGAGTCCGCGCTGAACAGCGGGGTCGATTTGGTCTTGGTCAGGTTCGAGCCCGTCAGATCGGCGCTTCCGCCGACCAGGTGCGGCAATTCCTCGGTCAGCGGCCCCAACGCCATTTCGGAAGCCTTGCGGGTCGCGACCTTCTGCGGCGCGGCGACCAGCCCCTTGATATAGCTCTCAAGCGCCGGCGAAGCGAGTTCCGCCACACCTGCCAGACGGCTTTTGAATTCTCCGCGCGCAGGCGAGGCTGCAAGCCGCGCAGCCCA